>PWXV01000102.1 GCA_003568415.1 Ignavibacteriales bacterium | reverse complement strand
TAAGAAAACGAAGATACCGTGGATTGCCGATTTCCGCGATCCGTGGACTGACATAAGTTTTTTCAACGAATTACCGATGCTCGGTGTCGTTAAAAACATGCATTCCCGTTTAGAGAAAAAAATACTTAAAAAAGCCACGGCCGTCACAACCGTCAGTCCCTCCTGGAAAAATTTATTTGAATCAAAGGTGAAGAACAGATATACGGTGATATATAACGGTTACGATGAAGATGACTTTGATAGCATTACAAGTGCAAAAAGCAACAATTTTATAATTTCACACATTGGTAATTTGTACGGCAGCCGGAATCCCGAAAAATTCTGGGATGCACTACATACGCTCATTTTCGAAAAAAAATTGCAAAATATTGAGGTTCAACTCATCGGTAATGTAGATGCATCCATCCGGGAAGCAATTTCGAAACGGTCGTTAGATGAATTCGTTTCTATTATTCCTTATCTTCAATATAAGGAGGGGTTGATTCGTATGAGAAAAAGCTCACTCTTGCTGCTCGTCATCGAACCGTGGCACGCAGCTTCGGGTATGATACCGGGTAAGTTATATGAATATCTCGCATCTCACCGACCGATATTGGGAATCGGTCCGCCAGACGGAGATGCAGCACATATTCTAAAAGAGTGCAATGCCGGCGAGATGATCGATTGGAAAAATGATTCGAATATGATTGAATTTATTCATCACAGTTATCATATGTGGGAAGAACATTCGATTAACAAAGATCAAGATAACAGCACGATACAATTTTATTCACGAAAAAACCAAACAAGCAAACTTGCAGAATTATTAGACAGCATATATGAGCAAACGAAAGAAATCCCAGCAAAGACCACATAAAAAATCGAAAAAAGAATTGGGAATCCCCAAAAAGTATCAGCACCCGGTAATGATCCTGCTGTTGATATTGCTCTTCGGCGTATTTTTCTATGAAGCGTGGTTCGATGGAAAAGTTTTCATTGCAGCAGATAATGTTGCCTCTCAAAGCTATTTACCCTACCGGGAAGCAGTTATCGAAGAAGGTGAACAACCACTGTGGATGCCGCATCTGTTCAGCGGTATGCCCGGATTCGCATCATTATTCGTCAATGCCGATCGGTGGTATGACCTCACCCGTGAGGTATTCGTCACGGTAATGCGCGGATTCAGAGGTTTATTTGGCGGCAACGATGTTTTCAGGGTGGTTTTTTATCATCTTATGCTGGCGCTCGCGCTGTACTTTTTGATACATTACAAAGTGCGGAACGCATACATAGCACTCTTCGCCGCTGCCTCATTTTCCTTCGGAATGGGCATTATTATCTGGATCATGGCAGCGCATAATATCAAAGCACTATCCTTCGCCATTTTCCCGCTTATGCTGCTGTTTGCCGAGATGATGAAAGAGAGAATTAAGCTCTGGCATATAGTTGTATTGACGATTGGTATACATATCGGTTTTACGGCACACCACATACAGATGTTCTACTATGCTTATATGGGCATGGGAATTTATTTTGCATTTTTCATCATACGTAATCTAACAAAAAAAATAAGCATCTGGAATTATGTACGGGTTGGATTAGTAATAGCCGGTTGTAGTGTCGCGGCATTTTTAATGAGTTCCGACCGTTATCTGTCAACGTGGGAGTACAATCAATATTCACAACGGGGTGCGCCGCCGGTTGCAGCCGTTAACGAGGAAGAACCCTCAGGCGGCGGACTTGATTACGACTATGCCACCGGCTGGTCATTCAGTCCGCAGGAGATCACTACTTTTTTCATCCCGTCATTTTATGGCTTTGGGAATTGGAAGTATCAGGGGCCGTTGACGAACTTCGAAGAGGTCATGGTCAACACCTACTTCGGACAAATGCCCTTTACCGAGCAGCCGTTGTATATGGGCATCATACTGCTTGCACTTGCCTTTGTTGGTGCAATAATGTACCGCAAAGAACCGTTCATTCAATATCTGCTTGTTCTTGCTGCAATATCGTTGTTGATTTCGTTCGGCAGAAATTTTCCTGTTCTTTACGATCTGTTTTATCATTACGCACCGTTGTTCGATTCTTTCAGAGTTCCCAGCATGATACTGATTGCTTTCCACTCCTGTATAGCAATATTCGCAGCGTATGGGTTAATGGGTATCTATGAAAAAATAAAAGAAAGTAAACCGCAGCCGATTCCTCTCTGGCTGCGGCGAACACTGGTGAGTGTTGGAGTACTTTTTGTTCTTTCACTAATCGGGCGAGGCACCTTCGAGAGTGCATATATCGGGATGATAGAAGCGTCGGGGCGACCGGTTCCACCGCAATTGTTCCCGTGGATATATGATCGAATGATGACCGACCTGAGTTTTAATCTTGGGCTATTATTAGTTCTGTTTGGAATAATAGCATACAGCTTACGTACATCACCGCAATTTATGATTATAATAGGTGTGGTTACAATACTCAGCATCGCAGATCTATGGCGGATTGCTTACCGTCCGATGCAGTACCAGCCGGCCGAAGC
>PWXV01000243.1 GCA_003568415.1 Ignavibacteriales bacterium | reverse complement strand
GCCGAAACATACAGGGTTGTATGCCACGAGTGGTTAATCCACGGCATATATGTAAGGCGGATCTTCCCAATAATTTGTGTCCAGAGATGGAGGTTCTTAAGTGTGTCGATCCACTCCTCAAGAGCCGGGAGTTCCGGCCACAACTGAATGGTTTTCATATCCGGATTGTTTCGAATCATTGGCCGCTCCTTATTAAGAATTATAAATACTGTTTAATATATTCGTATTGAGGTATGAGCAATCCCTTGTGAAGTATGAGTGCTCTTTTAATTTCCGACGGTAGTTTAAGATTATCAAAGTCCGTATTAAAATCCGCATCCGCTATTGATTTGATGAAAGGAAACAACGCATCGCCGAACGCTTCCGACGATTCGCGCGGCAGCTCGCTTGGCAGGATATCGACCGCCATGACCGCGATACCATCGCCTTGAAAACCCATAACCGGCCGGCCGGTATGCGGATTATACACAAACACGGGGTCTTCTATTGCAGTCCCTTTATGTGTAAACTCTATCGACCCTTCCGGATCGCACGTTATATCCCCGATAACTTTTATTTTCGGCTCACCCTGTACAAACAATCTTTTAGCAAACTCTTTTGTAAAAATTCTCGGATAACGATGATCCCAGTACATACAATTCATAAGGACAGTAAGGTGCGGAATGTATTGCTCAAAATTATTTTCGTATTTTTCAGGATGTTTGAAATAATCGTCACGATCAAAAGTATGCGACGGATCTACCGGTTTTACGATGTGTTCTTCTTTGAAGATCACCTTGTATATTTTTTCGGAGAGCGGGTTATCGCGGTGACGGATTTCAAGAAGCTCTTTCGGGGTTAGCTCTTGTACCGGCAAAAGATCGAGAATTTCCTGCGCACCCGACGAAACGTTACCGTAGCCGGTAATACCGATTGTCAATGGGAGCAGCTCCCGGGGAAGACCATTTTCGGAAATTACACGTCCCGCTTCAGATATCTCGTGTTTTGCCTCATCCAGAGAATCATACCGGTGGCATTGTTTTAATTTGAGAAACGGGTTGGAGGTGTAACCCTGTACTTTTAAACGTTCTCCCAGACTCCACAATGAGTTTATCATCCCAGCTAATCCGGCAAATTTACCAAATGCTACAAGACGGTTTCCTTTTTCATCCGTAATCGTTTCATAGTCGATCAGATTGCAGCCGAGTTCCATCATCGTCCGGAGCATCGGCATATTGTACGGTTGACCTTTTATAACATGCGAAAAGAATAAATACGTTTTATTCTGTTCGAATGTTTCGGGAAGAATTTCCTTTACCCCCATGATTACCGGACAATCGGAAAGAGTATTGCTTACGTGTGCCCCTGCTTTCCGGTATTCCTCATCGGAAAATATTCGTTTCGAGGAAGATTGCACAACGACCCGTAGATTATGCTGCCGGACAAGCTTTTCTACGTGTCGCGGCGTTAACGGCGCGCGCCGTTCCAGTGCGTACTTGTCTTCATGCCGGATTCCCAATATTCTGTTCATCGTTCTCTGTGAATTGAATGTCTTACTCCATCGTATACGGGTGCTATAAGAATAGTGATACGATTTAATAAAGCAGATAAAAGTAAATAATGCAAAATATTTTTATATTTTTTGTCTATTGAGTGGCCCCTCAACCGACTATATGGTAAACCGATCTAATACAATTCAAGGAACATTATGCCTGCAGGAAAAAGCACGATAACTGCAAGAAACTTTATCTCACAACTAAAAAATCACCAATCCAACACCGAATACGAAAAAATCCGTCGTTACTTCAAAGACGACGATTCGGACAACAAAGTGATCGGTGTCCGGATGAAGCAGGTTTTCGATCTGGCAAAAGCAAATATCGATATGCCTCTTGTAGAAATCGAAAAACTGCTGGGGAGTCCGTACTACGAAGCGAGAATGGGTGCGGTGAGCATTATGGATTTTCAGGCACGCAGGAAGAGAACTCCCGAAAGCCAGAGAAAAGAATTATTTGAGCTCTATATCAATCGTCACGACCGGATCAACAACTGGGATTTTGTCGACCGTGCCGCATTGCATGTTGTGGGCGGTTATCTCATTGACAAGCCACGCAACATATTATACAAACTAGCCCGTTCGAAAAATGTATGGGAAAGACGTACCGCCATCGTGAGCACGTATTACTTTATCAAAAACGGTGATGTATCGGATACGTTTAAGATTGCAGAGATATTGCTGAACGACGATCACGAGCTTATCCACAAAGCGGTCGGAAGCTGGCTGCGAGAAGCAGGGAAGAAGGATGAAAAAGAATTGCTGAAATTTTTAGATAAACACACCGCAAAAATGCCGCGGGTGATGCTGCGGTATGCGGTCGAGAAGTTGGATGCGCTAACACGTGATCAGTACTTGAAAACGAAAAAGTAATCCTTAAGAAGTTCTTAGTTCTTCAATTAAAAAATTATTACTGGCAATCATTACACCTTATCTTCAATTATTTCAACGTACACTCATTTGTCTTTATTGGATTTAGG
>PWXV01000167.1 GCA_003568415.1 Ignavibacteriales bacterium | reverse complement strand
TTGATACTATAATTTAAATATATAACGGAGTGAACAAAGTAGGGAGAAATTGTCAACACTGATATGGCAACTCTCACCGTCTATCCCCTCCAATCGCTCGTCTGTACTTCATGGAGGAGGCGGCTGCTTTCAACAAGTAGAGTTGCTTAAATCCCGACCTTTCGAACGCTAAATACATACTATAAACAGATTGAGTGTGGATGGGTGTGGTATACTGTTTCTACAATATCGATGTGGCATTTATATTGCCCGGATTGCGGATAAGGGGGGAACATTTTTATGTTTAATGTACATCGAATAAAAGCTTGCATTACACACCTGCCGGCTTCCCTTTTACTAACCGTTCTTTTATGCTGTTATTCTTCGGGAAATCCAAAGTCCGATCTCCGGTTTGACCATATAACAATGGATCGGGGTTTATCGAGCAACTTCGTGCAGGCAATTATCCGGGATCGGCGCGGATTTATGTGGTTCGGTACGCAGGATGGTCTTAACCGGTATGACGGTTACACACTCATCGTTTACAAACATGATCCGGGCGATAACAATAGTCTTAGCAATAATTTTATTTCGGCATTGCATGAAGATAGTGATGGGATAATCTGGATCGGAACAACCGGCGGATTGAACAGTTTCGATCCGCGGACGGAAACATTCACACGGTATCTGTATGATCCCGGGGATCCTCAAAGTATCAGCAATGACGATGTGAGATCGATACTCGAGGATAGGAAAGGAAGATTATGGTTCGGTACTGCCCGGGGACTTAATAAGTTTGACCGTTCCACACAAACATTCACCCATTACCGGCACGATCCCGATGATCCAAACACCCTGGATCATGAATACGTCGTGGAATTGTACGAAGATTCACGTGGTACGCTTTGGATCGGGACAGGTGATCTCGGCGCAGGTCCGGGAGGATTGAACAGGTTCGATACAAATAATAACAAGGTCACTCTATTTAGACATCCGACAATTGATTTAGATTGGATAACATCCATACAGGAAGATGCCGACGGAAATCTGTGGCTCGGCACGGATGTATGCTTGATGAAGTTTGACAGAGCCATGGAAGTAATAAAAGATTTTTGTTCCAACCCGGATTCTCCGTATCCGGCAGGACTCAAGGATTACATTTATACAATTCAAAAAGGTAACTCCGGTTATCTCTGGCTCGGTAGTTACCGATATGGTCTCTGGAAATTCGACCGATCGACCGACACGTTCGATGTTTATCAAAATAGTCCATTTGATCCGAAAAGTCTGAGTAATAATTCGGTTATGGCATCATATACTGATGAAGAAGGAAGATTATGGCTCGGAACCTGGGGAGGAGGAATCAATATACTGAATCCATCACCTATGTTCACTTTCTATCGCATCAATGAATGGCTGGATGCGCCGGCGATGAGCAATGACGTAAGAGCTATTTACGAGGATAGTGAAGGCAGCGTTTGGCTTGGAACCCTGTATGGTCTTCACGTGCTTGACCGAGGGAGTGCAGATATCAGAACTATTTTGCCGGGCAGCGAATACGTCTTCTTTATACTTGAGGGTCCGGAGGAGAACCTATTGCTGGGTACCCGTGACAATCTTTCACTTCTTGATACGGGAACAATGGAAGCCAGACCCATTATCTCCGAATCGATTACCTATGAAGCTCTCTATGCGGGTGTTCAGGACCGTTCCGGTAATTTCTGGTTCGGTACACGCGGTTATGGTCTCCTGCAATTGGATACGGGTTCTGAAACGATTATACGGCAATATATTCATGAGCCCAACAACCCGGCCACTATTACTCATAATGATGTACGGACATTGTTGGTTGACGGGTCCGATGTTCTCTGGGTGGGTACGAATAATGGTCTCAATATATATGATCGTGAAACCCGGACGTTTGTAAATTATTTTCGCGATCCTGATAATCCTTTAAGTTTACCCGATAACGAGATCAGGGTGCTATTCGAGGATAACTCGGGTACAATCTGGATCGGAACGGGCGGCGGGCTGGGCAAATTCGATGGCAGCGAAGATAAATTTATCCATTATACGGAACGGGATGGGTTACCGAATAATACAATCAACGGAATTCTTGAAGATTCACACGGTAATCTCTGGATCAGCACCAACAGGGGGTTATCAAGATTCGATTCCCGGACGAACGTGTTCAATAACTATGATGTGACCGACGGGCTTTACGGAGATTATTTCAACAGAGGAGCATTTTTTAAAAATGAACGGGGAGAAATGTTCTTCGGCAGTCAGGAAGGATTCACCATTTTTCATCCGGATAGCATAAGGCATAATCCGAACATTCCGCCGGTTGTCATCACCGATTTTCTACTCTTTAACGAAAAGGTACCGATAAGTGAAGAATCTCCGTTGAAGGAGGCCATCACTGACGTTGACATTATTCACTTATCTCATGACCAGAACACCATCTCATTCGAGTTCGCGGCCCTGGATTATACCGCACCGCAAAGAAATCAATATGCTTATAAAATGACAGGGATCGATGAA
>PWXV01000051.1 GCA_003568415.1 Ignavibacteriales bacterium | reverse complement strand
TGATGACAAATATGCAATCATTGGTGTTCAGAATAATTTCAATTTGATGTTACGCAAAACCAATGGAGAGACTGTCTAAAAAGTATGATTTGCATTATCTTCGAAATTAGAAACGATTAATTATATACTTTTATCACCGTTTCTCGTAAGGGCGATTCATGAATCGCCCTTACGAGAATGTCTTTTTGGACAGCCCCAAGCGAAACGGAGTTTCGCTTTACATGGTACTTTTGACGATTATTCAAACAATTAAGAGTGCGTAACATCTATCGGAGATTCACTTGCGTAATCGCATTCGAATTTGTGTAACGGATGCCGAGAAAAGAGCAAGTCCGCCGGTAACGAAGATTGCCGCTTCAAGTGATACCGTATCGGCCAGTATGCCGCTTGCCATTGCGCCGAACGCATACCCGCTGTCGCGCCACAACCGGAACACACCGATGGTTTCTGCCCGTTCCTGCGGATGAGCAACATCGGCGATGGCGGCAAGAAATGTCGGGTATACCATCGCTGTTCCGACACCGAGCAGTGCTGCTGTTATAAGAAACGACGCATACTCGTTTGATAATCCGAAGAGAAACAATGCTGCTCCCTGGACGAACATCCCCGAAACGATCATTCCTTTTCGTCCGGTATAATCCGAAAGCTTACCGCTTGCGAGCTGACCTATTCCCCACAAAGCGGGGTATATCCCTGCAATCATACCGACCTGGCCTAACGACATACCTGCCCCGACGAGAAACAACGGAAATATTCCCCATGCCATACCGTCTTTAAAATTAGTGACAAATCCAGCCTGGGTAATCGAAGATAAATTCCGGTCGGAAATTGTGGTACGGAGGAATACCTTTCCATCAGTTGGCCGGTTGTTGTTTGCTTTTTTGTTTTCCTGTTTGACAAAATGTTCGGTGTCTCTCACAAAGAAAATGGTAAGCAGCAATCCTGCTGCTGCCATTGCGATACCGAGAATAAACGGATACGGACGAAGTCCGAATTCGGCAGCAACAAATCCCGTAAGAAATGCCAGTGCAGCCACGGCAACATACCCGGCAAACTCGTTGAGTCCCATTGCCAAGCCGCGGTCTTTTTCACCCACGAGATCGATTTTCATAATCACGGCAGTCGACCAGGCAAGTCCCTGATTGATACCGAGCAATACATTGGCAAAAACGATCCAATCCCAGGCCGGTGCGTACATTAACAGAAAAGGGACAGGCAATCCGAAGAGCCACCCTATAATGAGAATGTTTTTTCTGCCCACCGTGCTTGCCAGTTTACCCGCAAAATAGTTTGCGATAGCTTTGGTTATTCCGAATACAATGATAAACGAGAGGATCGCCGTTCGTGCGGCGATGTGAAATTCGCTCTCTGCAATTTCAGGGAGGATGGTGCGCTCCATTCCGACCATCCCGCCGACGAAGCCGTTGATGACGACGAGAAGTGTGAATTGTTTCCAGTTATGTTTGAGAGATTGCTGCATTTACGAAGCGATTTTCCCGGACATCCGGACAACGACAGCATCGCCTTTGTGAAAAGTCCCTTCCGCAAGGTGGATCTTCTGCTTTTCGAGCAGAATGATATTTAATTCTTTGAAATCTTCCGCAAGTTCATCCTCATTATAAAGCATATCGGGATCTTTCGGACCTCCGGATGAATAATTGAGCTGGTCTTTGTGGAATGCTTCGAAGATTACGTTGCCGTTAGGTTTAAGTGATTCTATGACTTTTTTATGAATTGTGGAACGTACCATTGACGGCATATGTGCATATAGTAAACCTATTGCGTCATATTTTTTCGGGGGAAAGAGAAACTCCGTATAGGAGGCTATCGTGTATTGTATAGTAACATTTTTACTTTCGGCAAGATATTGTGCTTTTCTTTTAGCAGCTTCGCTGAAGTCGAATGCATCTACTTTCCATCCAAGCTTTGCAGCATAGACAGCATTTCTGCCTTCTCCTTCACCGGGGAGTAAGAGACGTCCGTATGTGAGCTTGTTTAGTTGTTGTTTAAAAAATTCATTCGGCTCGGTTCCGTAAATAAATTCCGGTGCCGAATACCGTTCGTTCCATTTTTCCTTCATCGGTATTCATTTGTCATTTATTGAGTAACGTGCCCGTCACGTACAGTCGGAAAAAGAGCGGTACATAGTAATGATTGTTATCATCTGCATACAGGACGTGACGGGCACGTTTTACTTAAAAGAACACATAATAGAAAAACAATACAGATACAACCAAAAACACAACCGTAATCCCCCCGCCTGCTTTGATATAGTCTTTGGTTTTATAACCGCCCGCTGTCATCATGAGCGCATTCACCTGGTGTGTCGGCAGAACAAAGGAGTTTCCTGCATTGACCGCAGCCAGAAGAACGAGCGGTCTCGGATCAACACCTGCCATCAGGCCTATGCTTACCACCAGAGGAGCCAGAACGACAACCGCACCCACATTCGACATTACCAGCGAGAACACCGTTGAAAGTATACCCACCGTGAACAGAAGAAGTATGAGATGACTTCCCTCAACAACACC
>PWXV01000043.1 GCA_003568415.1 Ignavibacteriales bacterium | reverse complement strand
TGGAAAGCTTTAAATCCGGATCAACCGCACCTATGGCAGGCGGCAACTATAGAGAGACTATTTCTCCTGATGCACTGTCCTCTTAAAGAAATAGCTGTCCATTTACCGGTATTACAAAAAGCGATTTCTCTAACGAATAATAGATACAAACAATATGTAAAAGAGCGAACTTCAGAACAGGAGCGCCGGGAGGATGCGTGGAAAGATGAACGGGACGCTGTTGACGAGATAGCCGAATCTCTGCATTTTGATCGGCATCTGCCGGATTGAGAGAAATACAACTCTCCTGTGAACGGTTCGGGAGTAATTCGCTTCTTCAGGGCATTCAAATATCTCACCTTTACCTCAATCAAAAGATGTAGTCCATTATTCATCCCTTTGGACGATTGAAAAACTGCTCAATATATCTGTACCTTGCCTGTAGAAGATTAGTTGAGGCCCCATGGGAGGTGCGGGTCCCTTCTATTCAAATGTTCGATTAGGGTGAGGAGGGCACAATGGCTAAACGTTCAAATCGATCCGGTACAAAATCGGACGCGGTATTCATTGGGTGGCAGGAAGGGTTTAGAGGCCCGCGTTTGGCACTTTTTAACATTACGGCAGATGGACATCCGTCAAACGGTTCTACGGTGTGTGAGCCTACTTTACGTAAACTTGATATCCAGGTTCCCGAAGTACCGTTTCATGAAAACAAAGCGAACGAGTTACGTTCCTCAAATAATGAACGGGAAATGAGAGAAGAGTAGTTGGCAAAGAAAAAAAGCATCTCAACAAAAATAATCCGGTTGCTGCTTATAGAGGATAACCGCATTTTACGTGACGGCATCGTGGCAATACTGAAAGGACACCGGGATATAAAAGTCGTTGCCGCATCGGGAAGCGGCAAGGATCACATTCTCAAGATCCATGAACTGAAGCCGAATGTCATCCTCCTGAATTTAGGGCTGCGGAGTCAAAACAGTTTACACGTTGTTGAGATCATAAAGAAAGAGTTTCCGCAGGCCAGAATAATTATAATGGATCTTGCTCCTGCACAGGGAGATATCCTGCACTTTGTTGAGGCGGGTGCATCCGGTTTTATCCTGAGAGATGCCTCGCCGGATGATTTTATCTCAACAATACGATCTGTTGCAGAGGGAAGAGAAATTCTTCCGCCTAAAATCGATGGATCGCTCTTTACCAAGATCGTCGAACGTGCAATCGATGAAGGAAAACCAAATCTCACAAAAGCAATACGAATGACCAAACGTGAGAACGAAGTTATCGAACTCATCGGCGATGGTTTAACCAACAAGGAAATTGGTAGGGAACTTCATATAGCCGCCTACACCGTGAAGAGTCATGTTCATAATATAATGGAAAAACTGGCGCTTCACACGCGTTTGGAGGTTGCAAATTATTCCTACGCTGACGGCATTCTTGCGAAGGAGATAGTGAAAAGCATTTCGATCATCAATAACTAATTTCCACCGAGCCGCAACACATGCAACAAGCAACAACTATACCCAGGAATTCTTTAACAGTAACATACCCGGACGATTTAAAAACGGTGAGTGCGTACGGTATTCGTGAGATCGATATAACGCTCATCCGTGCAACCAATTACACCGATGACGGGTATCCGATTAAAATGCGTATAAATGTTATACGCAGCAACACGCTGACCCAGATGGCGGCGCTCACCCGCGATATTGTCCATTACCCGTTTTTCAAGGATGTGCAGGTAAACGTTCGTACCATTGACGAGGCATATGAGAACGTTCCGGTTAAGGAGATCATAAGACAATCGAATAAACCGGGTGTGAAATCGATCGTTATGGTTGTCGGCGTTCAATCGAATCAATTCCCGCGTGCGCAGGATATTGCTGCATGGTTTCTTCCACATGAGATCCCTGTTCTAATAGGCGGATTTCACGTCAGCGGCATGCTTGCAATGATTGGTGAGACCGACGACCTCAAAAAAGCACAGTCAAACGGTATTGTGTTGGTTGCAGGAGAGGTCGAAAACGGAAGACTGCCGGAAGTGCTTGAGGATGTGGTACGAAAAAAGCCCAAGACGTTATATAATTTTTTAAACCCGACTCCCGATCTTACCGATCTACCGATACCACGTCTCACGCGGGCCGACTTTAAAAAATCGGCCTCGAAATTTGCAACGCTCGATACCGGACGCGGTTGCGTGTTTAACTGCGATTTCTGTACGATAATTAACATACAGGGACGAACGATGCGGTGTCGGAGTCCGAAACAGGTCGGCGATTTTGTCCGGAAAAGTCATTATGAAGCAGGAGTTACGCACTGTTTCTTTACCGATGATAACATTGCACGCAATCCGCTCTGGCGTGAATTGTTTGCCGAACTTATCCATATTCGTGAAGAAGAGAACATCCCATTTACGTTTATGATGCAAAGCGATCTCGCTGCGAGAAAAATGAAAGGCGGTGATTTCTTCGAACTTGCCGCACGTGCAGGATGTAATCAGGTGTTCTTCGGTGTCGAGAGCGTGAATAAAGAAAACCTTCGCGCGCAAAC
>PWXV01000193.1 GCA_003568415.1 Ignavibacteriales bacterium | reverse complement strand
TCCCCGTAAGAAATGGCACTATCCCCGGTATTCCGTAACTAATTTTACATATTTTCGTATATTTCTATACCTTACCATTACAAAGAAATAAATCCGGGGTGAAATATGCATAGACAATTATCAATATTGCTTATTGTTTTCCTGATTTTCATTTCGCCGATAAATGCTCAGGAAATACAGAATGCTGCAACCATACCGGACCTTTCCGACGCGGAAAAATTATACGGATTATCACTTATCTGGCAGGAAGTCAACTATAATTTTGCCTTCTTTGACCAGGTCCCGGATCTCGACTGGAATGCAGCGTACCGGGAATATATTCCCAAAGTGCTTGAAACGAAATCGACCTATGAATATTACCGGCTGCTTCAAAGATTCATAGCATTGCTGGAGGATGGTCATACCGACGTACTGCCACCCGCTGACATAAGAAACCTCATCGTTCGTCCGCAGGTTCAGCTTCGCAATTTTGACAACCGGGCTTATGTTATGAATGTAGGCTCGTCACTCGAAAAGCAGATCCCGGTGGGAAGCGAAATTATTAAAGTAGATAATGTTCCTACCGGCGAATATGTACAGGAATATATCATTCCATATATAGCAAGTTCGACAGATTATATATTATGGAACCGGGGGATAGCACGCATGCTCGAAGGTCTGGAAGGATCCGGGGTAACGATAACTATCCGTACATTTGATGGTACTGAGCGTGAAGTCGAATTGCAGCGTAATACAACTTCATTCGATGAAGAATGGGTATTGCCTCGTGAATCGGGAAGAGAATTACTTGATTTTAAACTACTCGATGATTCCATCGCGTATGTTGCATTGAACTCATTTGCAGATAACAAGATAGTTGAGCTATTTGACAGTGTATATGCCGATATAAAGAATACAAACGGTTTGATTATCGATCTACGGAATAATGGCGGCGGAAGTTCAAATATCGGCTATGCGATCATCGATTATCTGACCGATGAAAAATATACAACCTCGATGTGGAGAACACGCGAACACCGTGCGGCTTTCAAAGCGTGGGGTTACTGGAGAATGAAGGAACGTGAAAACATGACCGCTGAAGAATTGCTTGCTTTCGAAAAGAGGTACGAATCGGCACGTGAAGAAGAGCGGGAATGGTACGACCGCACTATCGGCAGTTATACCGGTGATTGGTGGTATCACGGTGAGCCGGGTACACGGAAAAGCGAAAGAACCGATATCTTCTTAGGCGATGTTGTGATCCTTTTGGGCAACAATACGGCATCGGCGGCGGAAGATTTTCTTGTTGCGATGGATATGCTGGAACGGGGAACTTTTATCGGAGAACGGTCATTTGGAAGTACCGGACAACCGCTGATGGTTGAGCTGCCCGGTGGGGGCTGGGCACGTATTTGCACAAAACGCGATACCTATCCGGACGGAAGAGAGTTTGTTGGTTACGGTATTAAACCGCACGTAAAAATTAAACCGGGAATAAATGATGTGCTGGAAAACCTCGATGTGGTGCTCGAGAAGGGAATCGAAGTGTTAAAGGAGATGATGGGAGATCATCGTATTTAAGATCCCAAAGGGGGGACGGTATAAGAAAATGTTTACTTCACCATAATAACAGGAAGTTAATACGGGGTACATTACTTTATATTTCATTATAGGTATAGTCATTTGTGGACTGGTGAGCATATATTTCTGCTTCCAGGTATGAAGGTGTACTGAATCTTAACTGAGTCTCTCCTTTCCATAGTCCCTGTAATTGATTCCGAATATATCATACGAAAATCCACTGGAAACCTTGCCCGAGGACGGGATCGGAAATGATTGCCGGGAGATTTTTTCTACCCCCCAAAATACCATTATAGAACATATCGACCGAAAACACCTGGTTTCAGGAATAAAAAAATGTACAAATGTTTGTTTATCCAGTTGCTGCCTTTTTTCACGCGCATGTTACTATTGTCCTTAATTTTGTTAATATTTGCCGAGCATTTTGATATGAACATCAGTAACATTAATTTGGTGTTGAATAACAAGACATTTAAATACAGTATCTTCTTACCTAAAATGCCGAAGCAGCCATGAACCTTAAGGAGCTGATATGAGACATTCCCCGCTGAGATTCTTTATCCATGGAATAAAATTATTACGATTCCCCATTATCGCTCTGATTATTTTGGGAATTTATTTGGAAACATCTACTGCCACGGATGTTAAAATTACTATAGATTCACTCAAAATCGTAACTTATCATGTTGATCCTCCAAATCCGATGCCCAGATTTTATGAAGGGCAATCCCATCAGGGTGTTCAGAGAAGGATTTATCCGTATCCCATGAATGACAATCTGACTCAAATAAAGAAGGATTCTTCCTATCACGTGGTGCGGTTTGAAAACGAGTTTATTGATATCGGTGTTATGCCGGGCATGGGAGGTCGCATTTTTTATGCTGAGGATAAAACCAATAATTATGACTGGTTTTACCGGCAAAGTGTGATCAAACCTTCATTGATCGGAATGGTCGGGTACTGGATATCGGG
>PWXV01000272.1 GCA_003568415.1 Ignavibacteriales bacterium | reverse complement strand
GGGGATATTCGCTGCAGGAATTTGAAGTCTACGGCCAGGGATTCACCACTTCTGTTACAGAAAATGAACATATTGACAATGTCGTCCAGTATACATTACAAACGGCACCGAATCCTTTTAATATGGAAACTACTATTTATTTCAGTATCCCGGAAAAACAGAGAGTTGATATTGATATGTTCAACATAAAAGGACAACTGGTTAGAAATATAGTATCGGAAGTCCGGACCGCGGGAAATCATCATATTCAATTGAACGCGGGTAATTTGAGCTCCGGTGTTTATTTCCTGCGATTAATGACTGTGAACCGTACAATTACTCATAAGATACTATTGCAAAAGTGAGTTGAATGAATCAGAAGAGCCGCAGTCGATTATCCTGATATTGAAATAGTGGGTGTCTACTTTCACCAAATGATTAGGTACTTTTCGGGTGGATTTCTATGACTGGTATTAAAACGTATCTCTCTAATGGTCTTGATAAGTAACTATTTTAGATTTTTTGGATAGCAGCCAGTTTTACTATTGTAGATAATTATCTCAAACCTCACACCCCTCTCCGCCTGAGCGGAGAGGGGCAGGGGGAGAGGGCGTGAGGGCACGTGCGGTTCTTTCGTAGAACAAGGTAACACACATGTTACACTTACAAACTTAATGTGTAAGGGGGTGCACTTTTATTTCAAAATTAGCATCTAATAGTTACTATCCCAAAGGAGAAACAATCCATGTATAGAAATTTATTCTTTTTGCCGATCATGTTTGTCGCAGTCGCAGCATTTTTTTCTTGTCAGGAGGATAGGGATGTGTTGAAAACAAAAGAGATTTATGTTACCTCGGAGGCAGGAGACAAAGTCGCCCTACGGCCAAACATCTCATTTGTGCAAGGGAACGCATCAAATGGAAATATAATTACAATTCATCCTGCTGCTATTAAGCAAGAGATATACGGGATCGGCTCATCCTTTACAGAGTCATCTGCGTTTGTTTTAGCACATCTGGATAAAGAGAAACGTGCAGAAGTGATGGAGAATATTTTCAGCGACAAAGGGGCAAATTTTTCACTTGCAAGAACGCATATCGGTTCGTGCGATTTTACGGTGGAAGGTAAATATTCTTATCTGGATAAAAAGGGTGACACCGAGTTACTCAATTTTAGTATCGAACCCGATAAAAGAGGTTTTGACCCTCAGCAGTATCCCGGCATACAGGATCCATCGTATGATTTATTACCGATGATACAAGACGCAATTGAAATTAAAAATATTCAAAGAGATAATGACTTGAGAATTATTGCTTCTGCGTGGACTGCGCCGCCGTGGATGAAGGATATTGAAGACTGGTACATTAAAGGAACACCGGATAATAATTTTCAGGGTACGGGAGGTACACTCAAACCGGAGTATGAGGAGACATATGCAGATTATCTGATACGGTATCTGGAAGAATATAAAGCGGAGGGTGTCGATATGTGGGGCATCACACCGGTTAATGAACCTCACGGTAATGACGGTAACTGGGAGAGCATGCATTTTACACCCGAATCTCAAAACCAATTTATTAAAACCTACTTAGGCCCAAAGCTTGTGGAGGGTGGATTTGAGGATGTAAAACTACTCATATATGATCAAAACAGAGATCATTTGGAAGAATGGGCAGATGTAATTTTAGGTGATGAAGAAACTGCTCAATATGTATATGGCACCGCGGTTCATTGGTATTCCAGCACGTATAAAGTTTACGAGGATGTGTTTGAAAGAGTCAATGATAAATTTCCTCACCATGCACTTATACATACCGAAGGATGTATTGACAACCTGGGAAATGAAGCTCCCGATGGTATATTGGATCCCGAAGGCTATAAAGAAGAAGGATGGTTCGATAACGATTCATTCTGGTGGAACGAGAATGCTACCGATTGGGCTTATTCTGCAACCTGGGAAGGTGTAGATTCTGAAAAACATCCCATGTATACCCCGGTTCACCGGTATGCGAGAGATATTATTGTCGGTATCGATCATTGGTTACGAGGCTGGATTGATTGGAATATCGTTCTGGACGAGAGAGGCGGACCCAATCATGTCGGAAACTATTGTGGTGCGCCGATTATGATTGATCTGGACAGCAGATATATTTACTATACGCCAATATACTATATACTCAAACAATTCAGCAGAACAATCAGGCCGGGTGACAGGGCTGTACAGACAGAAAAAGTCCTGAACGGATTGGACAATGATGTATTACACGCCTGTGCAACGATCAACGATTCGAATGTGCTCACGGTACAATTGTTAAACACGACTAAGGAGTCGATACCATTCAGTCTTCAAATCCAAGATCAGTATGCTTCGATAACAATGGACCCCAATTCAGTGCAGACAGTTCGTATTCAGCTCTAATCAGAATCTCAAAATTTGATGAATTTTACGGATATTCTAATTTTTCAAATCAACGTAATTTAATTACTGTTGAAGAATATTTCAAAATTACCTGAAAAAGTATATATTTAGGATAGAGATACTTATATGGCGTTAT
>PWXV01000101.1 GCA_003568415.1 Ignavibacteriales bacterium | reverse complement strand
TGAATCGGGTCCGGGAGGCGGGATCGAAGATCCCGAAACAGGAACTATCGCCGACGGTGACGGTGATGTGATCGAGGGGTCTGTTCGATTCGATCCATGGCTCGGTGAAGGAACCGAACTTGACGCACCATTTTTTGCCGTGCAAATAGATTCGACTAATTCCCCGGTGCAGGAAATGGAAGAACTGATTGTTGATGTAACGGTAACCAATGAAGGTGACGGCACGGCATCTCAGGAGATAATTCTTCAGAACTTCGATGGTGATGTGGTAGATTCAAAAAATGTAGTGCTTGATGATACTCACAATACAGAAACAGTAACTCTCGTTTGGAGTACAGATGATGGTGATGCAGGCGAGGGTGAAATAGCGGTTCTGAGCGATGATGATTCGGACAAAAAAAGTGTATTGATAGATGACGTTACGTCGGTGCCGCAGGATGATAGACCTGTTGCATATGAAATGTCACAAAATTATCCCAATCCGTTCAATCCCTCAACGACGATCCGGTTTGCATTGCCCGAATCGGCACGGGTGCAGTTAATCATATATGATATGCTCGGACGAAAAGTTGAATCACTTGTTGACGGATACACGGAAGCAGGATACCACGATGTCGTCTTCGATGCCGGTCATCTCTCAAGTGGGGTTTACATTTATCAGATCCGTGCCGGCGATTTTGTAGAGACGAAGCGGTTAATGCTGATAAAATAACGGAAACTGAGTATGAAAGAATTTTGCCTGACTAATTCATAGAAGTGCCGTGACATCTTTATTTAATCAATCATATACATACAAACTATCTTAAGAGGATGGTATGAAGCTCTCTAAA
This sequence comes from Ignavibacteriales bacterium, assembly GCA_003568415.1. Classification (GTDB taxonomy): domain Bacteria; phylum Bacteroidota; class Ignavibacteria; order T3Sed10-11; family T3Sed10-11; genus T3Sed10-11. The sequence continues at coordinate 10,608 of PWXV01000101.1, read as the reverse complement.
ATATGTACAACGCTTTTTATATTTACGTTGTCTGCTCATGCCTTTTTATTTGCAGATGATCCGAATACTATAGAATCTCCTTTACCCGGAGAACGATTTGTTTCCGGTGAGGAGGTTGTTTTTGTAATAAGTACGGAGAACGGAGTTTCAGGTGAGGATGTATGCTGGAGTTCGAATATCGACGGGGAACTAGGATGCGGAGAAACTATTACCCTGTCGGACCTCTCAGTTGGAACCCATGATATAACCGTGGAGTTCAACGGCAGTACTGAACAGTTTACAATTCGCCTGTTCAGTGATCTTTGGGAGCTCTACCAGGCCGAACCGGCACAGGGTGAAATTGACCGGATACTGGATGACTTTAACTTTGTGTTTAAAGATTCTGACGACGAAAACTGGGATGATGTGGGGTTCGAATTCTACAATGAAGAAACACCTGCACTCAGTCGCCTTCCTTTTATTGCAAAACTGGATATTCTGAGGAGGCAGCAATTTTCCGAGAGGCCGGTCTTTATCGGTGATCATGAAACGATTTACGATTGGGTGAAGGAGACCATACATACCATTGAACTCCGTCTTGATTGCGGGAACGCTTTTGGCGGGGGAGGGACGGCATCTTTCCCGAGGCGGCTGAGCCACTGGGGACCAATATCAGGTGGCGATTCCTGCGGTGAACCCTGGGAAAATTATTACAAAATGAGCTACCACGGTGCTCTCTTTCTGCTCGTTCACGAAGTACGACACAGTGAACCGGATGATCCCGGCCACATCACATTTGAACGGCGGCTATCCGGGCAGCGATCAGGAGATAGTACACTGGAAAATGGAAGTGGATTTGCCTGGGCGGCGAAGTATAGTATCTGGGTTTATAAGTATTCACTCTTTGATCCTGAATCAATACGTTTTGGCTATGTTAATGAAAACGCATTGGAAAATGCAAGGGCAACGGCTGTGTCTCAGCTCGAAGTAATCTATGGTGAAAATGAACCTTCGCATTCGGATCCGTTAGTACAGACATTTTTAGATGAAGTCCGTGCACCGGAACTTACGGAACCGGCCGATAACGCCGATGATGTTCCCACTATTCTGGATCTATCCTGGGAAGAAATTCCATCCGCTGAGCGTTATACGATTCAGATATTTGAGACCGGTGTACCCGGCGCAGTTGTTACCGAACGACCGTTAGAGCCAAGGTACACAACGTCGAACGAAGAACTTGAACCCCACACAACCTACTATTGGCGGGTGATATACCGTGACGAAAAAGGCAGAAGTTTATGGTCGGATATATGGGCTTTCACAACCGGCGAAGCGAGTGAGCCATTGGAATTATCCGCACCCGAACTGGTTTCACCGGTCTATGAAGCAAACACGACAGAGGAGGAACTGATGCTGGTTTGGAATGCAGTTGATGATGCGACCCACTATAATATTCATCTTGCAGAGGATGAATATTTTGAAGAGCTCGTGGTTAATAGTTCAGATCTTGAAGTGACTGAATATCTTTTCACCGAACCGGAATCTAACACGACCTACTATTGGCGTGTGCGGGCAAAGGCGGATACCGTTGTGGGGCCGTGGTCAAATATCTGGACGTTCACAACGGGTCAAATTACAACCACCGGAGATCCGGCCGGTATTCCGGAAGCGATGACGCTGGCCCAGAACTATCCAAACCCGTTCAACCCGGTAACTCAGATCAGGTATAAGCTTTCGGAGCAAACCAAAGTAACTCTTGATGTCTATAATTTGCTGGGTGAGCATGTAACAACACTCGTCAATGAAACCCAGAGTGCCGGCCGGTATGAAATAAGCTTTGACGGATCGAATTTATCGAGCGGCACCTATATCTATCGATTTAAAGCAGGTGACTTTGTTGAAACGAAATCTATGATTTTGTTGAAATAATTCTTCGTTGGGATATAATGAGGGATAAACAAACACCCCCGTTGCAATGTTCGCGGGGGTGTTTGTTTTTAGCAAGCGGATCATACGCAATCATAACAACTCATGTTCCTTAGGTACGAACTTCTATTATCGAATAATTACAATCATTTAGTAAATATTGGAGGGATGAAATTATGGTAAATATAAAAACTATCGCCGTATTATTAAGTATATTCTATTTTAGCTCTTGCTCTGATGATGCTACAGGACCCGATGATGGCAATGATAGTGGAACACCGGGTGAATCTGTTGTTCAGGTGTCCGGAGCGATTGAAGGTGAACATTCAGGATGGGCATTGTTTAATGAGAGTGAGCTGCCATTCGATACCTATTCCTGGGGAATTGCAATGACCGATAACAATATCTTTCATGTCGATATCTCTGCTTCCTCTACCGGCGATCCTGTAAACAGACCTGATCCCGGAACCTATGAAATTGATTCTGGCACTTCTACTTTCTTGGGGATATATACGGATATCGAGACAGGAGGTATAGGTGCCGGCGCTGACTATGAATATTCAACGCTTTACGAGGGGACCGGAGGCGAACTGGTGATAGAAGAGTCAACCGAGAATTTCGTAAGCGGTAGTTTTGAATTCGTTGCCGCAAACGATGTGGATGATGAGGGAAATTTAATTGATGTGGTTACTGTTTCCGGTGAGTTTACGGCAATGAATCAAGATGATGTTGATTAACTCCTGATAAAATTATAAAAACCCCCGTAACGCTTTATACGGGGGTTTTTATAGCATTTCATTATATAAATGTTAAATGTGCTCCCCGTCACACGGGTTTTTTCCATATATACGATGAAAGTGCATATAAATAAAGGTAGAGTAAAAATCCGGTATATGCACATTGATATAATGGTCTTTGTTGGTAATACAATCTAATGGGGGCATTTCTGAGCATTAATACAGGTCGGGGAAAATTCTGTATTCATACCAAATTAATTTCAAAAAGGCTGTTAACTGCTGTTCATATGCTTGCCGGTTTAGCGAATTCAACTAATAAGCAGCTCGAAGCAACCCAACTACAGGGGATGTCTTCATCTCGTAATAATTGTTGTTGATCAATTTATAATTAACACAAACACAAACTCATGAGGAGGAAATAATGAATGTTGTAGTACGAGGTATACGTATACAAAATTATGTCAAACACGGCATACATTTCTTCAGTATTCTTTTGATTTCGTTGATGGTTGCTTCCTGTGGAATTCTAAGCAGCGATGACGATGACGATCCGATTGGTTTTGAGGACGGCCTCAGTCCGCAGGTCAGAGATATGGTCGATGATGAATTGCTTGCGGTGCTCGAAGACAGTCTTCAGGTTCCGGTACACAGAGGTGATAATCCGCCTGATTTAGAAGCGATCCTTTCCGGTGGTGCTCTAAAAGGCGTTACGCTCGAGGGTGTATCGGTTATTATGAAGCCGTTTATTATGCTCGAGACTGTTGTACCGAATGATCCGTGTGCTGGCGGCGGATGTACATTCTGGGATCTCTATCTCCGGATGAGCAGCCAGGATCTGGTTAATTATGAAATTGATATCGATATGCGTCACGTCGAAGAACCTCAACATACAGGGTTAGGTGGTTATATTATCGGAGAAGATAATCGGTTCTCAATTTTTGCCGAACAAGAACAGCACCGGGAAGGTGAAATAGTAAGATCTGTTAATCTGTTCTCAGGGATTGTAACGTCTGAGGGTATCGAAGATCCTCACGTTGCAATTGTCATGGTTGACAATGCCGGCTTTGAAGATTTGATACCGGATGGTTCCGGTCGCTCATTCGAAGATGGTAATGGTTTTGCAGAGTTAGCCGATTGGCCGGAAGATCAGACGACTGCAAAAATCGACGGTACGATGCAGGGAGGGTTCTGGCATTTATTACTCAAAGATAACGAGTAAATAAACTATTTTTACCCGGGGAGGTATTCCGGTTTGCAGTTGGTGGGAGGAATAAACCGGACACCTCTCCGGATACGATGTTTCCTAAATTATCGTACATATAACACTATAGGAGAATTGTTCATGACGTTTTTACAGAATCAACCAGGGGGAGTAAAAGCGCATATCTTTTTGTGTTACTGTTTTGTACTATTGCTGCTGGTAAACACTCATACTGTACTAAGCGATGATAGAGTATCAGCAGATCAATTAAATCTCACATCAACAGAAGGACAAGTAGATGCAGGGTGGTATTTTTATCCATACTTTTTAGGAGTTGAGCTTCAAAACAGCTTATCATCATTTTATATGTCACGCGTAGAGGAGGCGCCGAACAGGGATATTCTTGCTATCGGCGGTGGACAAAAAATGTCAGGTGAATATGTAGGATTATTATTTCGCTATCGAAATGGTAACTGGAGTGTAATCGATGAATTCGAGCTTGCATCGCAGGATGGGTTCGGTAAGAAATCGCTGCCATTGTACATTAACAACCTGGGAGATATTTATTATTCCGACGGATACAATCTATTAGTATTTTCTGCCGGAAGCAAATACACATACACACCCGAAAATTCAGGTTTACCTGAGCCCGAAAATGACGGCAATGAACGTATGGTCGATATTATAAGGGATGCAGACGGCAACAACTGGTTGTTATATAGTTATCCCCGTTTGGTTCGTGCCCCATTAAGTCCTTCTGACTGGGATTTGTATGATCATACAAATTCACCGCTTCCTGAACCGGTTGATAGTATTGGTATAGATATAGAGTTGCCTGCACGGCATCTAGCTGTAACCGGTGATGATTTGTGGATTACAACACATCAGGCAATTGGTGGACTGATCAGAAAAACAGGAGATGACTGGGAACAGTATACAACCGAAAATTCCGATCTCCCGAGTAATATTGTCTCATCGGTCGTTGCACAGTCGGAAAATCAGTTGTGGGTAAGTACCCTTCCCACGGAATACAGTCCGACAAATGGCGGTCTTGTATTCATTGATAACGGAAACTGGACTGTCTATACCGCTGATAACTCCTTGCCGACCAATTATGTTCGTGCCCATGTTGCAGAAGGTGAAAATTATATGTGGGCATCGTTTGGCAGCGGTGCAGGAAATGAAGATGATACCCATGCCGGTTTCCTCGCAGAGTTTGACGGAACAAGCTGGAATGTTGTCGCACAAAAGGAGGAGTTCTATAATTATCTGGGATGGTTGAGTGTAGATAGTAATCACAATAAATGGTTGGCGGGGGATTTCCTCGTTATAAGCGGTGGTGTGGCGAGTCTGAATCAGGCGTACCTCACGTTTACCGATGTACCTGATGAAGGAGTATATTATAATGCAGGCACCGAAGTAACCCTCAGGTGGGAAGCAGGAAGCCGTGTTGAATCGATTTCGTTCTCCTATTCAACAGATAGCGGAGATACGTGGCAGCTAATCGAAAGCGGTGTCGATCCGGATGATGTTAGTTACCTATATGCATTACCTGATGCACAGCACGAAGAGTTTATGCTAAAAGTGTCGAGCGATAATCATGAGAATGTAACCGATGTTTCCGGAACATTTTCAGTATTGCATCCCGACGAACCGTTTTATCATCTTCGTATATTATTACCAGATGGAAGCTATGAATTGTATGATCCGTTGGTTCACGGCTGGCAGATGGATAATTCTATGCAAACAATGTGGCCGGAAGAAAAATGGCAAAACATCGAATATGAGGGTCCGCTGGCGCGCTGGCCTGAACGGGGAGAATCGTGGAATTTTCCGAGTTTTGATGCGCTGGTCAGAGCGTTTGGCGAGAATAGAACTATAAGTGGTTATACCCCATTTTATAATAATATTATACCAACACTCCAGGCACGCGTCTGGTGGATTGCACTGAAAAACCAGGGTTATAACGGAGTGTGTCACGGATTTTCAGTTACCAGTTTATTGGCATTCTCCGATGGTATGTCGGTGTTAAACAGTATGGGTGCATCGCTCAGTGCCGATAATCTATATGATATTGAAGTGAATAATGATGTGCGGAGATTAATGAGTACCGTATGGGCACGTCAATGGTCAAGGGATCATTTCCCGGCACAATTCTTCAATACACTAAGTGAAAACGCACTTCTATATCTGGTTCAGTTAGCCGGTGAGTTAACAATCGACGATCTTCTTGCCGGGGAATTTGCAGATTTAATCGAGAATGAACAATTATTCAGAGCGCCGTCAAGAACCCTTGAAGATGTGAAAGCGATGTTAAGTGTTCCCGCCCCCGGTGTGTATTATCATCCGCTCCTTCTGTTTCCTGAAGATGACATAATGGGCGGACATTCGGTGTTGGCTTATAAAGTCGAACAGGATGAGCAGCATTCCAATATCTGGAGGATTTATATTCATGACAGCAACTTTCCGGATGATACCGGTACTTATGTAACTGTGGATACAGATGCTGAATATTATGAGTATAATGAGCCGGATGGCAGACAATTATTTAACGGCCGGGTTGGTCTATTCATGGGAGATAGCAGCGAAGGATATAAAACCACCTCAAGGATGTTGTATAAACCAGTCCCCACTGAGAACGATGACGATATCAGGCAGCAGATAGCAGGACTTGATGATATCGGGTATATGTTTACACTCTTCAGTCCTGAAACGGATGTGAAGATTACCGACGGCCTTGGCAATTCTACATCGCTTGAAGGTAACAGCAGTTCAAGAAATATTCCCGGTTCATTTCCGATCGTACCGCTGGTAGGCGATGCTCATAATCCGATGGGATATTTCTTACTCGACCTTGAATATGATGTCGAATTAGAATATGTAAATGGGGGAGAAGGCAATTTTACCGCTTTCTCCGATAATAAGATGTATAGTTATATAAACTATGAAACATCAGAACATACTGTTGACAGATTGCGCTACGGAAATTCACTATCAGTGTACGGAAGCGATCAGACGTTCGATATGGAAATCATGTATAAAAATCATGTGGATGAACAGATGTTTCGTATGCGTGATATTTCGACAGCGGATGGTGATTCAATAAGCTTTAACCTGGAAAACGGTAATGAGCTTGCCATCAATAATTATGGTGCACCGACGAGTCTTGATCTTGAGCTGCGAACTGATTTCGGTGATGAGGATTATTTCTATTATGAAGGTTTGGAACTCGACGGTTCAACCGGTTATAAAATAGCTGTACCCGATTGGGAAGATATAGCCGATCAGGAAGTTACGCTGTTGATCGATACGAATATGGATGGTGAGTATGATGATTCAAGGGTCATTACCAGTATACCGACTTCCAAAGGCCAGAATAATCAACAGGGAATGCCGGAAGACTTCGGACTTTACCAGAATTATCCGAATCCGTTTAATCCGGCTACCACAATCCGGTTTGCGCTTCCCGATGCCGGCAACGTTGAGTTGGTCATATATGATATGCTCGGACGAAAAGTTGAGACGCTCATTGATGGCTATAAAGAAGCAGGGTACCACGAGGCGGTATTCAATGCCGGAGGGTTATCGAGCGGCGTGTATATTTATCAGATACGAAGTGGTGACTTTGTTGAATCTAAACAGTTAATGTTGGTGAAGTAATCTGAGAGGTAATAAAATACCCCGTGTTCATTTAACACGGGGTATTTTATATTTGTTGATTAACTAATCCGTATCTATCCAATAATAATTTCCGCACACGTTCAAGCGGAAATTCATTTCCCATCGACATTGCATTCATTAAGATACCATTAATCATAGATTTAATGAGCATCGCTTCTGCTTCAGGATCTTCAGATCCGGCCTCGCGCAGTAAGGTAAAGATCTGTTCCTGAATCTGATCGGTTCGGGGTTTAAGTTTTTCCAGAACATGGGATAGATTTTTAATGACGTGCGGTTGCAATATCAAACTAAAATAGAGACGGTAAAATGTTTGATGTTCCGATACCAGATCAATATAATAATTAATAAGTGTTATTATTCTCTTATGAGGGTCGTGAATAGTCGATATAATACCCATCAAGCGGTCAGAGTGTGCAATCGAATCGAGAAATGTCTCTTCAAGAATCTCACCGAGCAATTCTTCCTTGCTGGAAAAATAATTATATGCTAATCCTTTCGATACCTCTGCTTGTGTAGCTATCTGACTCATTGATGTGCCGTGGAATCCCTGCGTCGCAAACAACTCATAAGCAGATTTTTTGATATTATTTCGTGTATTTTCGTTCTGTTTTGCCATTTCGGTAAAATATTGATTAAACGGTCAGTCAAAAGATAAAGAAATTCTGCAACATTGTCAATGGAAATTCGTCATATGCTATGTATTAAGTGTTTTCAACCTTGACAATATAATAAAACAATGGTATTTTATGACTGACCGTTTAGTCACAAGCTTGCTAAGGAGGTGGATATAGTGAAAGGTATATTATCGATATTTATTGTTCCGTTTTTAGTTACTGTTGCAGGAGCCCAAACTGCACAGGAAATAATCGACCGTGCTGAGGAATTGCTCAAAGGGGAGACCAGTCAGGGGGTTTTTAAGATGACGATCATTACGCCAAACTATACCCGTGAAATGGAGATGGAAACCTACTGGAAAGGAAACGAAAAAGCGCTCATTCACATAAAATCTCCGCGACGTGAAGCAGGCAACAAAACACTGAAAGTCGGCAATGAAATGTGGATGTACCTCCATAACACCGAAACAACCATAAAGATACCTCCTTCGATGATGCTGCAGTCATGGAATGGATCTGATTTTACCAATGATGATATTGTTCGTGAAACGAACCTGATAGAAGATTATTCACTGAAAATAATCGGAGAGGAAACGGTTGACGGAGAATTATGCTGGATAATCGAACTAATCCCCCGTGAAGATGCTGCTATAGTATGGGGGAAGCTTCAGTACCGGGTACGACAAACAGATTATGTGCCGGCACGAATAGATTACTATGATGAGCACGGTGATCTGATCCGCTATATGGAATTTTCCGATATACGTGAACACGACGAACGAATGATACCCGGTACCTGGACAATGCATAATAATGCAAAGCCCGGACATAAAACCAGATTCGAAATTCTGGAAGTCGAGTTTGATGTACCGATCGGTGACCGGGTTTTTTCATTACAGGAATTACAGCGGTAACACAAAAACAGTTTATATCTAATACAATACTATTGTAATGCAACTGCTTCTCAAACTTGCCTGGCGGAATATCTGGCGTAACTCACGTCGATCGCTGCTTACTATACTCGCCATTTTCTTTGCTGCCTTCCTTACGATAGTTGTAGTCGGAATGCAGGACGGAACCTGGGAATACAGTGTTCGAACATCGGTAAGTATGATGTCGGGTTTTCTGCAAATTCAGCGTGAAGGGTATCAGGATAATCCTTCACTACAGCTTATGTTTCCGTTTGATGATAACCTGAAAACGGTGTTACAGAAAGATCCGGCAATTACCGGTTATGCGCCACGAATTTATGCCGACGGACTTATAACATATGCCGACAATTCATACGGTGCAGCGATATTCGGTATCGATCCGGAACTTGAACAAACTGTATCTCGATTTCACGAACGGATCGTCGATGGACGATTTATCAGCTCCACAGCGACCGACGAGATCGTAATCGGAGAACGATTAATGCAAAACCTGCAGGTTGCGATGGGGGATACCGTGGTAATTATCGCACAGGGTGCTGATGGTTCGATGGGAAATATGAAATACCGGATCGGAGGCTCAATTCGATTCGGAGCTGAAGAAATTGATATGATGACTGTCTTAATGCACATTGAGGAAGCACAGGAACTCGTCGTTTTATATGGCAGTGTAAACGTGGTTGCCATCGACATTGATGATCTTCGGGGAATAGACGATGTAAAAAAACGCTTGCAGCGCACAATTGAAAAAGATAAAAACGGATCACTCGCTGTGCTGAGATGGGAAGAAATAATGCCCGATTTAAAGCAGGGGATGGAATTTGATAAACTCGGCGGCTGGTTCCTCTATGTACTGCTTGTCGTTATTGTTGCATTTGGTATTCTGAATACGCTTATGATGTCGATTACCGAACGTTTTCGCGAGTTCGGCGTTATCCTTTCGATCGGTATGCAGCAGCGCACGCTTGTTTCACTGGTAGTAATTGAGACGGTAATGCTTGTGCTTGTCGGCTTGATAGCAGCAAATGTAGCCGGATACGCCATTAACTATTATTTTTATTATAACCCGATACAGCTTGGCGGAGAACTGGCAGATGTTTATGCATACTACGGTATTGAACCGATAATCGCATGGGCGAAATATTTTTCGATAAATGTAAAAACATCACTTCTGATCCTTGGCGTGTCGTTTTTTGTGGCATTGTTCCCGGTATTCAAAGTAATGAGATTGGAACCGTTGAAAGGTATACGGTATACTTGAATTGTTTTTATGTCATGAGTTTCGAATTTTGAGTTGCAAATTTTCGTTTCTCAAAAAAATCTAATTTCTTAAAAAGGTGCAGTAGTTATCTACGATGAACCAATAACTAATAACGGATAACAAATAACCGTGCTTATAAAACTTGCATGGCGAAATATATGGCGCAATCAGCGTCGGTCGTTGATCATCCTCGGATCGATCATCGTCGGTATGGCGATTATCGTCTTTATTGATGCGCTCGTCGTGGCGTTTTTAAACCAGACATTTGAGAATCAGATCG
>PWXV01000122.1 GCA_003568415.1 Ignavibacteriales bacterium | reverse complement strand
TTTGCAGGATGAGTTATCACCATTGTGGAATGAACTCGATAAGACTGTGGTTTTTGTCACGCACGATATTTTTGAAGCGGTTAAAGTAGGTGACCGGATTGCTGTTATGGATGCAGGCAAGATTTTACAGGTAGGTAAACCGGCAGAAGTAATAAAAAATCCGGCACATGATAGGGTTACATCTTTTTTTTCACAACACCGTTTCCAACTTGAATTATTAACGACTCGAATAGATTCAATAATAGAAAAAACCGATGAAAAAATCCCGGAAAACAAAAAAACACCAAAGTTGCATCCGCATGACAGTCTGATCGATGCTATGGATGCGTTGAAGAGATCAGATGATCAGAACGTGCCGGTGTTTGATACAAAAAATAATCTTCAGGGTATAGTAACCCGTGCATCGGTAACCAGAGAAATTTCAAAGCTCATTGAACAGTAATGCAATAAAACGATGGTAGAATTTGTTATTCAAATGTATCCGGAAATACTCGAGCGTACGGTCGAGCATGTATACCTGGTTGCTATCGCCGTAGGTGCAGCGGCATTCATCGCTATACCAACGGGTATTTTGTTAACGCGAAGTGAAAAATTATCCGGGCCTGTCATGGGCGTTGCCAGTGTTATACAAACCATCCCGAGTCTTGCATTACTCGGATTAATGATACCGATATTCGGAATAGGGGTGGGTGCGGCGCTCGTTGCATTATTTTTGTATGCATTGTTACCAATACTACGAAATACATTTACCGGGATAAACGGTGTTGATAAAGCAATTATAGAAGCGGGGCGAGGTATGGGGATGACCGATAAACAATTGCTGGTGAAAGTACAGCTCCCGTTGGCCGTACCGGTCATTATGGCGGGTGTGCGAACATCTACCGTGATCTGTGTAGGGATTGCAACGCTGGTTGGTCTGATAGGTGCCGGCGGATTGGGTATTCCCATATTTCAAGGTATCGCGATGGTTCGTTCAGACTTGATCCTTGCAGGAGCGATTCCCGCAGCTCTGCTGGCATTATTGCTCGATTTTATACTCGGCAAAGCCGAGATCAAATTAACTCCCGGCAGAAAGGGTATGCAGCAATGAAATTACTTATTATAATACTACTGTCCGGAATACTGTTTACCGGGTGCGGTGATATGGGCGATGATACGATTCGTATCGGTTCGAAAAATTTTACCGAGCAGGTTATTATCGGTGAGATCATGGCTATTTTGATCGAGGAGAATACCGATGTTCGGATTGACCGCCGGTTTAACCTTGCAGGTACAATGGTATGTTTCAATTCGCTTCGAACCGGAGCGATAGATATTTATGCCGAGTATACCGGCACGGCACTGGCTGTAATTCTCGATGAGGATCTGCGATCCGATCCGGACGAAGTATATGAATTTGTTGCATCGGAGTATCGTAAACGCTGGGACTTACACTGGCTTGGGCCGTTTGGCTTTAATAATGCCTACACGCTTACAATGCGTGAAAGCCAGGCAGAAGAACTCGGTATCAAAACAGTCAGTGATCTGGTCGAAAAGGCGCACGAGTTGACCGCAGGGTTCGATGCGGAGTTTCTCAATCGAAGTGACGGCTATCCTGGATTACGTGATCACTACGAATTGGAATTTAAAGACCGGCCGCGTCAGATGGATCCCGGTCTCATGTACCAGGCGGCAGCTGAAGGAAGGGTAGATGTAATTTGCGGCTTTGCTACTGACGGCAGAATCCCTGCACTCGATCTTGTAATACTTGAGGATGATCAGGACTTTTTCCCGCCGTACTATGCGGCGCCAGTGGTACATAATTCTGTTATGGAAAACAGACCCGAGGTAATAGAAATCTTAAATACATTACGTGGATTGATTAATGACGAAATGATGCAATATTTAAATTATGAAGTAGACGGAAATGGCCGCCGACCGGCATCGGTCGCGCGTGAGTTTTTAACCGAACAAGGTTTGATTTAGAATAGTATAATTAAGGAGTTTTTATGCCAGATAATGTACAATCGGTATATGGTAAATTCGTAAGCAGTGGATATTATCAAAAGAATTTAGGTGGATTGCGGGGCAAGTATGATAACATACGAAAATACTGGGAAGATGAAATTACGCGGTTTGCGATTCGTCCTTTTCTTCTTGATACAATCCATAACTGTTTGATGAGACTTGAACGTCTTCGTGTGGTCGATCTCGGATGCGGAAGCGGCCAGGGCTATGAATTGTTGACAACAATAAAAAAAGATGAAGTCGGAATTGATGCACACGACCACGATATGCTCGGTCCCGATATGTTCGGGAGCTATCTCGGTCTCGATATCTCACACGATATGGTAAAACAGGCACAGGAGATGTATTCAGCCAATGAAAAAGTTCGGTTTGCACAGGCAGATTTGAACCATGGTCTGGGTAGCGCAAATGAACATCCATCATTTGATCTTTACTACAGTGCCTATGGATCATTATCTCATCTCGATGATGAAAAACTTGAAAACCTGCTTATTGAAATAGCACAACATGCACGGGATGGCAGCCTTGTTGTCGGAGATTGGCTCGGTAAATATTCATATGAATGGCCGTGTCATTGGGGACTTAAACCCGAAGATTCATATCAGAGTTATACAATGTCGTGGATAAAAGATGGTGCCTTGCATGAAGAAGTGGAAAGCTTTCCGATACGATATTGGTCGCGTGATGAACTGCTCAATCTTTTTGAGCGAGCCTCAAAACGTGCAAATGTAAAAATAGAACCGTTACGTTTTCTTGATCGGTCGGTTTTTGTGGGACGCCATATGGATACACAGCAATATAACCAGCATGCACAGCCGATACGTGCGTTTACCAATATGTTGCACGAGGATAATTTGCGTACAAATCTTGAACACCTTCTCATAAATTATGTGCCGGTCGAAGGGTTTGACGAACAAAATAGATACTATGAAAAGTTACAGGTTGCCTGGAATAATATCGTACATTTTTTAATGGAACGCCTTTCTCCGAATGCCGACGAGAATCTTTTACAGCGGTATTCATCGGTCGATGAAAAAGTGTTTTATATTTTAAAAACCCTGGATCGAATCGTGGAGAATGTTCAATGGATTGAATTTGGTGATCCGCGTGCTAACATAATAGAACCTCAACTCGGGTATGCATTGCGTTCCCTTGAACTTGCATTTCAGGAAGGAAAAGGGCACTCACATGGTTTGCTGGGAGTTCTGAAAATTCATAAAGAGTAAATTTTCACGTCATCCGTATGGACACGTTTCTAATTGTCCATACGGATGACCCAACGTATAGTAATTATCCCTCCAAAACTTTTCACTTGATTCTGAAAAAGTGGAAACTCACCCCGAAAAATTATATATTTAAGTACTTGTAAAATTTAATCATACACAAAATGAACGGATTAGTTGCCATAGTCGGCAGACCCAATGTCGGCAAATCTACACTCTTTAATCGCATTGTACAAAGCAGGAAGGTTGTTGTCGATGACCAACCCGGTGTGACGCGTGATCGTATTTACGAAAACGCAGAGTGGGCCGGAAAATCATTTGTGATTGTCGATACCGGGGGATTTGTGCCGGCATCCGGAGATGTATTTGAAAAAGCAATTCGTGATCAGGCCCAGGTTGCGATTCATCAGGCATCGGTAATTCTGTTTATGGTAGATGCAAAGTCAGGGATCACACCGCTCGATATAGAACTTGCAAATATACTACGGAAGTCAAATAAAGAAATATTGTTACTCGTGAACAAGGTCGATGAAGATGTCCACGAATCCGAAGTTTCACAATTTTACTCATTAGGATTAGGTGAGCCGATCTCTCTATCTGCGTTGATGGGAAGGAATATCGGGGACTTACTTGACAGGGTAGTTGAACATATCCCCGAAAACGGGAAGTTGGAAGATGAAACAGAAAGATTACACATTGCGATTATCGGCCGGCCGAATGTCGGAAAATCATCACTCGTCAACGCATTGCTTGGTGCAGAAAGGACGATTGTTACCGATATTCCGGGTACGACAAGGGATTCTATCGACAGCACCCTCAAATATCACGGTGAAGAAATTGTCCTGATCGATACGGCGGGATTACGGAAACGCAGCAAGGTAAAAGAATCGGTTGAATTTTTTAGCACCGTTCGTACTTTCGGCAGCATCGATCGGTGCCATGTTGCCGTCCTGTTGCTCGATGCAGAACAGGGTATATCGCATCAGGATCTTTCAATTATCGGCGAAGCGGTTAAACGAAAAAAAGGAATTATGATAGCTGTCAATAAATGGGATCTTATTGAGAAGAATACTCATACCGCCCGTCAATATGAATTAGCGATACTGAAGGAACTCGGCACAAATTCATTTGTACCGATTTTATTTATATCCGCACTTGAGAAGCAACGAATTATAAAAGTAATCGAGTTAGCAAAAATAATATTCAAAGAACGGGGTAAAAAAATAAAAACATCGGCGTTAAATGAAGTGATCGCACATGCCGTGAAAGAAAATTCTCCCCCCGCTACCCGTGGAAGAGAAATATCGATAAAATATGCCACACAGGTAAGAAGCAATCCGCCTGTGTTCGCCCTTTTTTCTAATTACCCCAAACTTATACCCGATACATATCACCGCTATCTGGAAAAGAAATTAAGAGCCGCCTTCGGTTTCGAAGGTGTTCCGTTAACGCTGGTTTTTAAGAAAAAATAAAAAAATTATGAAACGACAACCACGCATACTCGTCATCGGCGGTCTTGCCGCAGGTCCGAGTGCCGCAAGTAAAGCGAAGCGAATTAATTCCGATGCCGAAGTCATCCTCATTGAACGAACACCCTACATTTCTTACGGCATATGTGAAATACCGTATTACCTTTCAGGGGAGTATCAGGATGATAGAGACCTGGTCGTTTATTCGCCCGACCGTTTGCAACAAAAGAAAGAGGTGACGGTATGGACGCAAACGGAGGTCGAAAGCATCGACCGCAAGAATAGAACCGTGCAGCTAAAAGATCTGAAACAGGGGATCAGAAGGAAGGAAGAATACGATAAGCTCATCATAACAACCGGTTCGACACCGAAAGAGCTTCCGTTTATGAAGCCGGATATGAAAAATGTTTTTACAATAAAAGAACTTGGCCGGGCTTACGAGTTACATACTTTTCTGAATGAGAAAAAACCAAAAAGAGTAGTTATTATCGGCGGCGGGTTTATCGGACTTGAAATGGCAGAGTCGTTTCGGAAGTTAAATATTGACGTTACGGTGTTACATAGTCATACGTACCCATTTTCAAATATTGATAAACAAAGCGGTGAAATTCTTATAAACGCATTGCATGATAACGGTGTACATTATGTACCCAACAGTACTGCAAAAAGTTTTGGATCGAACTCCGAAGGGATGGTAAAGACAGTTGTAACCGATGACGGCACATATGAAGCTGACCTTGTCGTAGTAGCTATCGGTGTCTCCCCGAATAGTACCCTTGCAAAAGATACCGGTGTTGAGATCGGGACTACCGGGGCGATCAAAACAGATGAACGCCAGTTAACAAATGTAGACGCTGTGTATGCTGCCGGTGATTGTTGTGAGGTTAGAAATATTATTACCCGGAGGCCGACGTATATTCCGCTTGCTACCGTAGCAAGCAAAACAGCGTGGACGGCAGGAGAGAACGCAGCAGGCGGCCATGCTGTATTCAAAGGAGCAATCAGAAATATAGCAGTCAGGGTTTTTGAGCATGAAATGACGCGGGTGGGTCTAACACGGCAGGAAGCCGAAGATGCGGGGTATAAAATAATTTCCGAAACAATTCAGGCGCCCTCCAGAATTCCGGGAATGCCGCACAACGCCCGTCTGACGGTAACCTATATGGCAGATAAGGATACGGGTAAATTGATCGGTGCAACGCTCATTGGAAAAGATGGCGCAGCACAGAGGGGGAATGTTCTTGCCGCAATGATCCAAAACGAAAGCACCGTCAACGATGTTGCCTCGCTTGATCTGATGTATGCTCCGCCATTTAGTCCGTTATGGGATCCGATTTTGATAGCAGCGAATCAAACACTGAAAAAACTGTAAGGAATCTATGATCACATTACCCCAATATCCGAACCTGCATCTGGTAGATCATCCGTTGTTAAAGCGGGACCTTTCGATATTACGGAATAAAAAAACCTCGAATGTAGTATTCAGAACGATTCTACACCGTGCAACCCGTATGATGGCATACGAGGTCAGCTCAAATCTGGAGTTAACAGAAACTGAAATTGAGACGCCGCTTGAAAAAACCAAAGGGTATGTTCTGACGGAGGAGATAATTCTCGTCCCGATACTACGGGCAGGGATTGGTATGGTTGATGGTTTCCTGGATTTTCTGCCCGATGCAAAGGTTGGCCACGTCGGTCTGTACCGGAATGAAGAAACCCTCGAGCCTGTGGATTATTACTCAAAGTTTCCGAGCACTATGGACAGCAGTCTGATCTTCCTTCTCGATCCGATGCTTGCAACAGGTGGAAGTGCATCGGCGGCAATTACATTTATCAAGAATAAAGGTGGCAGGCGCATCCGTCTGATAAACCTTTTTGCTGCTCCCGAAGGTGTGCGGAAAGTGTCGGAGGAGCACGACAACGTTCCGATTTTTTCTGCAGTGCTTGACCGGCAGTTAAATGAAAATGGGTATATCTTACCGGGACTTGGTGATGCCGGAGATCGGGTTTTTGGTACAGATTAGTGTAATGCTTGACATTTGTTCAATAACCTGTATATTACATCACAGGTGCTAGATTATTAATGATTTACGGCTCGAAAATTAGAACTTTTACAACAGGTCGTCTGTTTGAAGTAATGAGCAGGTATGGTCAGCAAAACAATAAATAATGCATTACAATGGGCCGGTGTGGTGAATAAACCAGACGGGTTTGAGAACCGTTTTAAAAACCTCCTTGAAATGTGCCGGAAAAACCTTCCGTCGTGTGATGAGGAGTTAATTAAACGGGCTTTTTTATTCGGCCTCGACGCGCATATCAAAGATCTGCGCGAGTCAGGAGAACCATATTTTTATCATGCGATTGAGGTAGCAATGATTCTGGCCCGCGAGATTCCACTCGATGATATCAGTGTTGCAAGTGCGCTGTTACACGATGTTGTTGAGGATACCGAATACGACCTTAAACATATACGTGAAGAGTTTGGTGATACCGTTGCCGATATAGTTGATGGTGCAACCAAGATAAGTGATATCTTCAAGAGTCACGAGATAACCCAGGCAGAAAACTATCGCAAGCTGTTGCTTTCAATGGTCAACGATATACGGGTTATCCTTCTGAAATTTGCAGACCGCTTGCATAATATGCGGACACTCCACCACCTTTCCCCTGAAAAGCAAAAACGCATAGCAAAAGAAACGCTGGATATCTATGCACCATTTGCACACAGATTCGGGCTGGCGAAAATTAAGTGGGAGCTCGAAGACCTTTCGTTTAAATATTTATATCCAGATGAATATGACGTACTTGCAACACAGTTAAAAGAGAAACGGCGTGAGCGCGAGTACTACATAAATAAATTTACACAACCGATCGAAAAGCGGTTACGCGATGATGGATTTACATTTGAAATTATCGGAAGACCGAAACATCTGTGGAGCATCTTTAACAAGATGCGAAGGCGAAACAAATCGCTTGATGAATTATACGATCTCTTTGCAGTACGAATTGTAGTTGATACCGATAATAACAATGATTGTTTTCAGGTGTACGGTATAGTCTCTGAAATTTATATTCCAATACCCGAGCGGTTTAAGAATTATATTTCTGTCCCGAAGAAAAACGGATACCAATCCATTCATACAACCGTGGTCGGCCCTGAGGGGCGAATGGTTGAGGTTCAGATACGAACACGGAATATGCATGAAATAGCCGAGAAAGGTGTTGCTGCACACTGGAAGTATAAAGACCAGGTGACGGTTATTGATTCGGAGATGGAACAGTGGGTAAGCTGGGTGCGCGAGATATTTGAAAATTCATCCGAGTCCGAAGCTCCTGCTCAACAACTTCTTGAAAGTTTTAAGTTAAATCTTTATCAAAATGAGATTTATGTGTTTACCCCTAAGGGTGAGCTTCGCATTTTGCCGAAGGGTTCAACACCGGTAGACTTTGCGTTTGATATTCATACGAAAGTCGGTTTGCACTGTATCGGTGCAAAAGTGAACGGGAGAATTGTGCCGCTCAGCACGGTGCTGCAGAGTGGAGATCAGATAGAAATTATCACGTCAAAAAATCAAACTCCGAACCTTGATTGGGAACAATTTGTCGTAACGCATAAAGCAAAATCGCATATACGGCGCTGGCGAAATGAAGAGGAGAGAAAGGAAATTGCCTACGGCAAAGACCTCTGGCAGAAAAAGATTAAGAAATTAAAACTTCACATCAATGATGATGAACTACTGAAACAAGTGCAGGCATTAAAATATAATAACCTGCAACAGTTTTATCACGATCTGGCAAAGAATCCGGAACTCGTTGATGAGCATGCAGAGTGGATAGTAGACAGGATGAAGCATCCAAAGGGTGTGGAACCACAGGAGTCCGAGGAGCTTCCCGAAAATCTATTTTCCCGGTTTGTGAAATCCGCTCGCGATAAACTTGGCGGTATCTCAATCTACGGCAAAGAAGATAATTTCCTTCACACATATGCAAAATGTTGTAATCCAATTCCGGGGGATGAGATTATCGGATATGTAACAACCGGAAGCGGAATAAAAATACATCGAAAGAATTGTAAAAACGTATCACAACTATATTTACGCAATGAGGATCGAATCGTTGATGCGGAATGGCCAACGACGAACAATCAGAAATTCGTTGTCGGTGTAAAGATCAAAGGAGACGATCGTCCCGGATTAATTACCGATATATCACAATCGATTTTCAACTTAAAACAAACGAATATTCGAAGTGTTAATATCGATTCGAAAGATAAAATTTTCGAAGGTGTTGTAATCCTGGAAGTTGAGGATCTTGATCACCTAAATGCATTGATCGAGAAGGTACGGAAGGTGCGTAATGTCAAATCCGTTCAACGGTTTGAAGAATAGATAGCACTCATAGATCAGGAGCCTGACTGATGCAGAATCTGAAAACAAAAACGTATACAAAAAAAGACGTTGCGAAACGCGTAGCGGAGCTGCGTGGTGAAAAAGTATATATTGCAGAACAATGGACAGATGCAATCTTTGCGGCTTTGCGGGAAACTATGATGCAGGCTGATCCCGAATTGCGTATAGAAATCCGTGATTTCGGGGTGTTTGAAGTGAAAATGACGAAATCGAAACCCAAAGCGCGTAATCCGAGAACAGGAGAAACAATATTTGTACCACCCCGCAGGAAAACACATTTTAAACCGAGTAAGTTGTTGAAGAATTTCTTACAGCAACCTATCGATCATGAGAAATATTCCGAGGATGGAGGGGAAGAAGAGTCGGTCTCCGGCGATCAAGAAAAACTCGATGGAAACGAATCTGCAAGAGATGATAAAGTATTGTGATTGACACCGAAACAAAACGGGTATTGGGAGTAGATTATGGGAGCCGGCGTATCGGGTTAGCGATCAGCGATCAAAGCCGAACGCTGGCAACAGGGTGGAAGACAATTACAAATAATGATACTGTCTATGATACAATTGGCAGTATTGTAGAAGATAAAAATATAAACCTCATTGTGTTCGGATTACCGGTTTCAATTGAAGGAGGTGATTCAAAGAAGGCACAAGAAGTGAAACGATTCGCTGCCGCGCTGGAAAAGGTAGTGAACGTACCTATTGCCTTTCAGGATGAAAGTTTTACTTCCAGAGATGCAATGGAAACAATGGTTGCAATGAACACAACTCGAAAACAGCGGCGTGATAAGGGGAGGATTGATGTAATGGCTGCCGCTCTGATTTTGCAATCATATCTTGATACACAACGACATAAGACTGAATGATAATAACACGGGAGGGTGTTACAGTGAATTACCGGGACATTGATCACCTTATTGATCAAGGTGAAGGAGCACGTACCGAGTTTAAAAGAAAGATTTCATCTCCCAGAAAAATTGCACGTACTATGATATCGTTTGCAAACAGCGGCGGGGGAATTATTCTTTTCGGTGTTGATGACGACGGTACGATCGTCGGGGTCGAAAGTGAAAAAACCGAAGTTGAGTTAATACGTACTGCGGGAATGATATTTGCCGATCCGCCTGTTGTCCCGATCATCGAAATTGTACCGTACCGTGGTAAAGATGTAATCGCGGCTATTATCGAGGAAAGTAAAGATAAACCGCATTACTACACGGATAACGAGAATGGCGAAAATCATCAAGCCGACCGCGTTTATATTCGGGTAAAGGATAAATCGATCATTGCAAGCAATGAAATGGTCAGCATTATGCACGAACAAAACCCCGAATCCGCACCGATGACAATTACAATCGGTACAATCGAACGCAGGTTGTTTGACTATCTGGAACTTAATGACCGGATTACCTTAACCGCATTTATGCAGCTTGTCAATATCTCAGAGAGAAGGGCATCCCGAATATTTGTGAATCTTGTGCGTGCCGGTATATTACAAATTCACACCGATGAACATGAAGAGTATTATACTATGGCCGGATAACCGGTTTATTTGTTGTAGTAGAGCCGTACCAGATCGAATAAGACAATTCCATATGCAACTGCGACGTTAAGTGATTGTTTGGTGCCGTACATCGGAATCTCAATTGCCTGATCGACATATTCAAGGATTGGTTCCGAGATCCCCGTTATTTCATTGCCGACGACGAGACAGGCGGGAAATATGTCGGGGGTGAGTCCATAGTACGGGATACTTTTTGTCGTGTGCTCTAATGCTAAAATGGAAACATTTGATTTTTTGAGTTGTTGTAATATGAGAGTAGGATCTTTGGCATATTCCCATGGAATCGACTCGATGGCCCCGAGAGCGGTTTTCCGGACTTCGTTTTTATCCGGTGTTGGAGTAAAGCCGGTGATATAGATCTTTTCCAGAAATGCACCGTCGGATGACCGGAAAATCGAGCCGACATTATACATGCTGCGGATATTATCGAGCATTGTATAAAGCGGCATTCGCCCGCTTCGGGTGAGCGAGTCGGGCTTCAGGCGGTTTTTGGAAATCTCTGAATGTGAGAGTTTGCGTATTCGGTTCATTATTGTAAATATAATAAAAAAACCGTATATTATAAATCTTTGAAAAATCGCGATTGGATATTGAAAAATTTGATTATAGCGATAGACGGAATAGCAGGATCCGGTAAAAGTACAACGGCACGATTAGTTGCCCGGAAGTTACACTATTTACATATCGATACCGGGGCAATGTACCGTGCCGCTGCGTATGCAGTTCTTCAGAAAAATGTCGATCCGGACGATAAAGAGGCGGTTGAAAAATTGGTCGAAAACTTAAAAATCCGTCTGAAGCAAAATGATGAATTGCAGGTATTGCTCAATGATCAACCGGTTACTCAATTGATCCGGGCACCGGATGTCACTGCAGTTGTGAGTAAAGTAAGTTCCTACGAGGCTGTGCGAATGAAGATGGTCGAGGAGCAGCGGGAGATGGGTAAAAACGGTGGGGTTGTCCTGGAGGGCCGGGATATCGGCACCGTTGTTTTCCCGGATGCAGATGTCAAACTTTTTTTTATCGCGGATCTTGAAGAAAGAGTGCGGCGGCGATGCCATGAGTTGATTGAACAAGGTGAAAAAGTAGATTTCGATACGATGTTAACCGACATTAAGTCGCGTGACCGGCTTGATTCGACACGAAAGGTGAGTCCCTTAAAAAAGGCAGATGATGCAATAACAATCGATACCTCAAATTTAACAATCGAGGAGCAGGTTGAAAAAGTTCTGTCGATAGTTTCGGAAAAACGAGACGGTAAAACAATAGTGAAAGAGTGAGTGATTATGTATAAGGTAACCGTAGATACCAGTTCCGGATTTTGCTGGGGGGTAATTCGAACGATAGATATTGCAGAGCAGGAATTGGAAAATAACGGAAATTTATATTCGCTTGGCGACATTATACATAACCCGAATGAAATAGAACGGCTTGGTGTGCAAGGATTGCAATCTATATCTGTCGAAGACTTAAAAAATATGAAGAATGCACGTGTACTTATACGGGCGCACGGTGAACCTTCATCGACCTATCAGATTGCCCGGGAAAATAATATCGAGATCATTGATGCCACCTGTCCGGTTGTAACTAAAGTACAGGAACGAATCAGAAAATTTTATGATGCCGGATACCAGATTGTTATCTTCGGCAAAAAAGAACACGCAGAAGTGATCGGTCTTGTCGGACAAACAAACGGCGAAGCGATCGTTATCAGGACGATGGGAGAGATCGATACAATAGATTTGAACCGGAAGACGGTACTGTTCTCGCAGACGACAATGGATAAACCCGAATTCCACCGGCTGAAAGTTGTTCTACAGGAAAAGATCGATGAATTGATCGTTGCAAGCATGGAAGATGAAGCGGTCGATTTCCATGCTAAAGATACAATTTGCGGGCAAGTTTCGGGACGAGATAAAAAATTGAAACAGTTTGCTTCGGATAATGATGTGATCGTGTTTGTTGCGGGCAGGAAAAGCTCGAACGGGAAAGTTTTATTCAACATTTGTAAGGATACAAATCCGCGGACCCATTTTGTCGAAAACGAATCTGAAATTAATTTTGATTGGTTCGAGGGAGCAGAAACGGTCGGCATTACCGGTGCTACTTCGACACCGCAATGGCTGATGGAGAGGGTAAAATTTCATATTGAAAACAAAACTATAGAAGTGTAACATAATCCACTAAACCAATAACCACTAAATAAAAAAAGAAAAATATCCTGTAGTTTCGGGATATTGCAGCAGGAGGATTCTTAATGACAGAAGAATCAAAAACAAATTCACTAAACAATTTACACGATACCGAATATACACAGGAGGAGTTTAAAGAACTCGAAAAGATGTATGAAAGTACCTTAAACCGAATCTCCGAAGGTGAGATTATCAAAGGTAAAGTCATACAAATTCGGGAAGATTCCATTGCCGTAGATATTGGATTTAAGTCTGAAGGCCTTATACCCAAAACAGAATTTAGCAGTCCCGAAGAAATAAGCGTCGGCGATGAGGTCGAAGTTGTACTTGAAACGGTTGAAGACCCGGATGGCCAGCTCGTCCTCTCACGCAAACGGGCCGATTATATCCGTGCCTGGGAGCGAGTACTCGAAGCATACGATAAAGGTGAAGTTTTACAGGGCAAATGTGTTCGCCGTATTAAAGGCGGTATTGTTGTCGATTTATATGGAATCGATGCATTTCTGCCCGGTTCACAGATCGATATTCGTCCCGTTCGCGATTTTGACCAGTATATCGGCCAGACAATGGATTTCAAGCTGGTGAAAGTAAACCATCCGTTTGAAAATGTAGTCGTTTCACACAAAGTTCTTATCGAGGAAGAAATATCCGGACAACGAAAAGCAATACTCGAAGGACTTGAAAAAGGCCAGATCCTTGAAGGGCACGTCAAAGCAATTACCGACTTTGGCGTATTTGTCGACCTTGGCGGAGTTGACGGTCTTATTCACATCACCGATCTGTCCTGGGGACGCATTAATCATCCATCAGAGATCGTTAAACTCGACCAAACAATTAACGTCGTAGTTCTCGATTTCGATGACGAGAAAAAACGCATCTCACTCGGTTATAAACAATTGCAGGCACATCCATGGGAGAATATCGAAGAGCGATATCCTGTCGGAACCAAAGTTACCGGCAAGGTCGTTTCACTAACCGATTACGGTGCATTTATTGAGATAGAAAAAGGTATCGAAGGGCTTATTCACATTTCCGAAATGAGCTGGACACAGCATATTAAACATCCTTCACAGGTTGTTTCAATGGGACAGATGGTCGAAGCGGTTATCCTCAATCTCGATGTGGAGGAGAAGAAAATCTCACTCGGTATCAAACAGCTTGAACCGGACCCATGGCAAGACCTGCTGCATAAATATCCGGTCAGTTCACGGCATACAGGAACAGTACGAAACCTCACCAATTTCGGTATCTTTGTTGAACTCGAAGAAGGTGTCGACGGATTAATTCATATATCCGACCTTTCCTGGACGAAGAAAATACGGCATCCGGGCGAGGTAGTGAAAAAAGGCGATCAAATCGAAGTCGTCATACTCAATATTGATGTCGAACAACGCCGCATCTCACTCGGTCACAAACAGATAGAAGATAATCCGTGGGATCGGTTTGAAGAAGAGTACAAAGTCGGGACAGAGACCGAAGGAATCGTTGCCCGGATAATCGATAAAGGATTGATCGTTGAATTACCGCTCGGGGTGGATGCATTTGTTCCGGCATCGCAGCTATCGCAAGAACCCATTAAAAACTTGCAGGCTGCATTTGAACCGGGCAAGAAACTTCCGCTTAAGGTTGTTGAATTCGATAAAGAGAGTAAAAAAATAGTTCTTTCGCTTCTTGAATATCTCAAAGACAAAGAGAAGGAGGAGGTCGAGAAATATACAAAAGACCTTAATATCGACTCGATTACCATTGGTGAACTTTCTGAAGAATCGAAGCCCGAGCAAACTGCCGATGATACGCAGGCAGAACTTGAGGCAAGGTTAGCTGAAGAACCTGCTCAGGAAGAGAAACCGGAAACGAAAGACGAAACTACTTCCGAAGAAACAAAAACGGAGGAACAGCCGGAACAATCCAGCAGCGAGGAGACATCAGAAGATAAAGAATCGCAGAATAGCGAAGAGACTTCATCAGAATCGCAGGATGTTCAGGAGGAGAAGAAGGAGGAGTCGGATAGTGGTGAGCAGGACGACGAGCAGACGAAAAAAGAAGAAGCGGTTAACGAAGAAAATAAACAATCGAACTAAAAATAGAAGCTGTATTTGAACAATGAAGAGTTGTCTGCTCATAACATACTGTTATGCGGAGGCAACTCTTTTTATTATTTATGAAAAAAGCGGTATTTCATACACTCGGCTGCAAATTGAATTACGCCGAAACATCGTCGTTTATGCGGCAGTTTCGGGAACGGGGGTTTACTGTATCCGATACGATAGCACAACCTGCTCAGGTATGTGTTGTGAATACATGTACCGTAACGGAAAAAGCAGACCGTGAATGCCGTCAGATTGTTCGCCGCGCGCGGCGACATTCTCCGGATGCATATGTTATAGTTGTCGGGTGTTATGCACAACTTGATCCGGAGGTAATTGCCTCAATCGAAGGTGTCGATCTGGTACTCGGTTCATCGGAAAAATTTGCTATTTTCGATTATGCAGACAAGGAATTCCGCAAAGAAAAAACACCCCGGATCTACGTCTCGCCGATTGATGAAGCTTCCGGTTTCGGAACGGGATACTCATTCGATGAAGGAAGAAGAACACGTGCATTTTTAAAAGTACAGGATGGATGCGATTATTCCTGTTCATTCTGTACCATACCGCTCGCACGGGGCGAAAGCCGCAGTCAGTCTATCGACGAATCGGTGCGTCAGGCAGAAATGCTTGTCGGTGAAGGATTCAAAGAGATAGTGCTGACCGGTGTTAATGTCGGAGATTACGGCAGTAAAGACGGCACATCACTGCTCGATCTTCTACGTACTCTTGAACAAGTACCCGGGCTGCGTCGTTTACGGATCAGTTCAATAGAACCGAACCTTCTTACCGATGAGCTTCTTGAATTCTGGATCTCATCCGAAGTACTTGTCCCGCATTTTCATATTCCGTTACAAAGCGGGAGTGATGACATATTACGGCGAATGCGACGGAGATATATGAGCGACTATTACGGAAACCTTGTCCATAAAATTTGCAGGCGTGAACCGGATGCCGGTATCGGGGTTGATGTTATTGTCGGTTTTCCCGGTGAGACAGAAGAACATTTTGAAGATACCTACCGTTTTATAGTTGACTTACCGATAAGCTATCTGCATGTTTTTACTTACTCAGAGCGTGATAATACACCGGCAATGGAGTACGAAGGAAAAGTCGATCCGGCAGACCGTTCGCGGAGAACAAAAATGCTTCGTATTCTGAGTGAGAAAAAACGCCGGGCATTTATGCAGCGGTTTATTGGGAAAGAGGTATCGGTGTTGTTTGAAGAATCATTTAAAAATGATTACATTAATGGACTAACAAAAGAATATCTTCGTGTTGCTGTCCCGTATCATGAGGGTATCGAAAATACTGAAGCAACGGTCCGGATAACTTCGGTGAACGGTGAAGTTGCATACGGTGACATTATTCAATGGGATACAAATTTGAGTAAAGGAAATGGTGCCGGGCAATCATTTCGATTACCGGTAATTCAATAATACCTATGGAAGATTCATACTCGAAATTCATTTCAGGCGTACTGATTCTACTCATACTGTTACTTGCAGGAAACCCGCTCAACGCACAGGATGGGATCCCATTTAATGCAGAACGCACGTTCTTAGATGAACGTCTTGCTAAGTTTGAAAAAAATACGGGAAACACCAATCAACGGAAAAGTGTCGGCCGTGCCGTTTTATACTCATTGATTGTTCCCGGAATGGGCGAGTTATATGCTGATAATTTTAGAGTAGGGAGATATTTGCTCGGAAGTGAAGTTACTTTATGGCTGACGGTTCTGGGATTTAATTCCTATGGAAACTGGATCAGAAATGATGCGCAGGCATTTGCAGCCGTTTATGCAGGTGCAGATTGGAGCGGAAAAGACGATCAGTTTTTCGTAAATGTCGGCAACTTTAATTCTCGAGAGGAATACAATGAAAAGAAGATGAGAGACCGTGATATCGGAGCACTCTATAGAGATGAAACGTACGCCTGGGAATGGGAATCCGACGAAAAACGGCGGGAATTTCGTGATATGCGGGTGCGCAGCGACCAGATGCTGAACGCTGTGAAATTTGTCGGTGCTGCTATCGTTGCGAATCATATAGTCAGTGCAATCCTTGCTGGAAATTCTGCAGCACGATATAATGATAGAATCGGAACCACAGAGTCTGCATCAGGGTGGTCGTTTGGTTTTGCTCCACTTCAACACGGATTTGTGGCAGGAATTCAACATACCTTTTAATCCACACACATGGAAGATCCGGCACACGATTCTTCACGACGTTTAAAACTGCTTCTCGAATATGACGGGACAGATTTTGTCGGTTGGCAAATCCAACCGAACGGGCGCTCTGTACAGGCAATGCTCCAAAAAGCATTTACACAATTTACCGGAACTGATGCAACCGTAGTTGGTTCCGGACGTACCGACTCGGGGGTTCACGCCCGGGGACAGGTTGCTCACGCTATTATAAAATCCGATCTTTCAACCGAAAAAATTTATGAAGCATTGAACGGTATTCTTCCAAACGACATCGCGGTATTGAATGTTACAGAAGTTGATGATACCTTTCATGCACGATATAGCGCACGTGAGCGACGCTATTCATATACTATCAGTACTTCGCCGTGTGCAATCGACCGGAGAATAGTCTGGTATGTGTGGTATTCTCTCTCAATTGAAAAAATGAACGCATGCTGCTCATATATTCTCGGTGATAATGATTTCCGTGCATTTACAAAAAGCGAAGCAGAAGTCGATCATTATCGTTGTACGGTGAACCACGCAGGATGGAGGGAATCAGATGCCAGATTGATATTTACTATACACGCGAACAGGTTTTTACACAATATGGTCAGAGCATTGGTGGGAAGTATGGTGGATGTTGGTCGAGGTTATTCAACGGTTGATCAATTTAAAGCTGCAATCCAATCCGGTAAGAAAAAAGATGCAGGGCCAACGGCACCTGCTGCCGGTCTCGTTTTAGAGGAAGTCATTTATGAATGAGTTGTTAATTACAGCATTGCTTATTCTTATTGCTGGTATTATTGTTTGTATTGAAACAGCTATTATCAGTCTTGGCCGGATGCGGGTACATCAACTGGTCGAAGAAAAACGACGTGGCGCGCAATCGCTCCAGACCCTGTACCGCTCAATTGAGGATTTTGTCTATACCTCAAAGGTTGTCACGTTATTCTTCCTGTTGCTTGCCGCTGCAATATCGGGTTTGTTTATTGCACGGTTTTTTGAACCGTATATTCAAACGTTTTCGAGTTCGTGGATACAATCGATGAGCTATCCGGTGTCGTTATTCATTGCGGGCATTGTACTTATCGTTATCGTGCAAGTATTTGTCTATCAGATACCAAGATTATTCGGGCAATTATTTGCCGAAAAAATTGCACTGCTTTCTGCTCCTGTGCAGCGTTCGATGGTTGCACTTTTATATCCGCTTATTTCTTTTACCGGCGGCATCGGGCGCATATTTTCACGTTCACCGGTTAATGGTCATCCGTCACGTATTTCTAAGTCTGAGTTATTGTACTTCATTGAAGAAGGCCGTAGATCGGGAATAATCGATACGGCTGAATATGAAATAATCAATCGGGTCCTTGAGTTCACGGAGACGACAGCGAAGGAAATTATGATCCCGCGCCCGGATGTGGTTGCTCTTGAAATTGATACACCGCACGATGAAATTATTACAATTGTGACCGAAGAGGGATTTTCAAGAATACCGGTGTATAAAGATACAATCGACAATATAGTGGGAATCGTCTTTGCCAAAGACCTGATCCGCACAATTGATAGTGAAAGTACAATTGTTCTTGAAAATACCATCAGGCCTGCGAGCTTTGTTCCCGAAACCAAAAAGATCAGTCAGTTGTTGCGTGAATTCCAGCAGCAAAAGATACATTTGGCAATTGTAATCGATGAGTTTGGCGGTACCGAAGGTATCATAACTCTTGAAGATATTATCGAGGAAATTATCGGTGAAATTCATGATGAATATGACGAGATAAAACAAAGTTATATAAAAGATACCGACGGCTCGTGGATTGTTGACGGGGGCATGAACATATCTGATTTTAATAAAACATTTTCCGCCCAGGTGCCGGAAGATGTTGATTACGAAACGGTGAACGGTTTTTTACACAAATTAACCGGCAGGATACCCGATAACAAGGAAGAAATCCAGTTCGGTAATTTGAATTTTACCATTATGCGAAAGAGCGAACGGCGAATCGAAAAAATAAAAGTGAAACGTTTTCAACAAAGTAGTATAGAATAACGGACATACGATGAATATCGGTATTTATGGCGGATCATTTAACCCCCCTCATATAGCCCACCTTATATTCGGTGAAATGCTGTATGAGGAACTACGGCTTGACAAACTCATCTTCATTCCCTCGGCAACACCTCCTCATAAACAGGATACAAATCTACTTGATGCGCAGAAACGGTTGCGACTGACGCAACTGGCGATTGCGGATAATGAACGGTTTGAAGTATCCGATATTGAGATTCAGCGGGGAGGAACATCATATACCATAGACACGGTTAATGCCCTTGACAAAGTGCATAAAAATGCTACGTTATACCTTGTAGTAGGTGCCGATAATCTGGTCATATTTCACCAATGGAAAGATTATAAAGCAATACTTGAACGATGTATACTGGTTGCAGTAAACCGTCCGGGATTCGACACAGAAAAAGTGCAGAAAGATGTGCTTGCAAAAACGAAAATAGTTGATCTGCCATTGCTTGATATATCATCTACCGGCATCCGGCAAAGGATTCAAGAAGGGAAGTCTATCCGTTATTTGATTCCCGAGTCAGTGTATCGTGCAATTGAGTCGGAAGGATTATATAAAACTATTGATCGTTAAGGAGGATAAGAAACGTGGAGTGTACAATTAATAAATCGAAACTTGAGTTGGTACGGGGAAATATAGCTGAACAGGATACCGATGCAATAGTCAATTCTGCACGTGGTGATCTTGGTCCTGACAGCGGTGTTTCGGGAGCAATACACCGGGCCGCGGGAACCGGTTTATGGGAAGAGTGTCAACGATTAAACGGTTGTACGACCGGCGAGGCAAAAATTACCGCAGGTCATAAATTAAACGCAAAATATGTTATTCATACCGTCGGACCGGTTTATGGTAACACTACCAATGACAGTATGCTGCTGACTTCATCGTATGAACAATGCCTCCGGCTTGCGAGTCAATATAAAATCGAATCCATTTCGTTCCCGTCTATCAGTACCGGTATTTATGGTTATCCGGTTGATGAAGCGAGTGAGATTGCATTGCGAACCGTTATCACTTATCTGACCCGCCATCCGGAAATAAAGCTCGTTCGGTTTGTGCTGCTTTCACATAAAGATTATGAAACATATAAATCGACGCTCGAGTATTTACTGGAAAAGGCACAGTAAATTTAATTGCTGAGATATTCTTCATGAATAAAGCGCGGAAGACCGTCCTCTGCTAATACGTATGCAAATAGTGCCATTGCGACCGCACCAAGTTCAAGTTCCCTCGGGTTGACCGTTTCCAATGTATCTTTTGCCGAATGATGTACGTCGAAATACCGTTGTGAATCCGGTAATAATCCTATTGCTATTGTACCCTGTTCGCGCAAGGGTATAATATCCACACCGCCGAACCCCTGAATGATCTGATGCATTCCGTAAGGTTCGAATAAATATGTATATCTTTGAAAATATTCTACAACTTGGTCTTCATTGTCGACGGTAAAACCGAGGGGGAGAAATCCGCCTCGGTCTGATTCTATTGCTATAAGATGTTCCTCATTATCCCGCTCTGCAGATTCAGCATAGGCGAAGCCGCCGGATATACCGAACTCCTCGTTGGCGAATAATACACCGCGAACCGTTCGTTTCGGCCGGAGATCCAGTTCGTGAAGTAGTTTTAATCCCTGTATAACCTGAGCAACACCTGCACCGTCATCATGTGCACCGGGTGTTATATCCCAGCTATCAAGGTGGGCACCTATGAGAATAATTTCATCGGGATATTCCGTGCCTGTTATCTCGCCGATGACATTATATGTTTCAACTGAGTCGCGCATTTCGGGAGTGAAACGCATATATACATGCAGATCGTTTTCAAACTCGAGAGATTCGCTCAGGAGTTCAGCACCTTTCGTGCTTATCGATGCAGCGGGAATCTGTGGAATACCATCCTCATATCTCATCCCGCCTGTGTGTGGGTAATCGTCAATACGCAAGGTTAAAGACCGTACAAGGACACCTATAGCACCGTATTTAGCCGCTTCAATCGCACCCCTGGATCGTTGATTAACAGCCCCGCTGTATGCGGCAAAGGTGTTCAGGTGACGGCGATCCATTGGCCGGTTAAAAAATACAATTTTGCCCTCGACTGAATCGCCGAGTTCTTCTAATTCTTCAAAGGAATGTACCTCGACCACCGGAGCGGTTATGCCCTCCTGAGGAGTAGCAATGCTTCCGCCGAGAGCAGCAATACTGAGAATTTCGTCGCCGATACGTTGTGAACCGACTATTTTGGCTTCCTCAACATCACCCCGTACCCAGCGGGGAACGGTAACCGGTTCAAGCCAGACCTTGTCGAGACCTATATCCTTAAGCATCTGATAGGTGATCTCGACAGCGGCCGCTTTTTCCGGAGTACCCGCAAACCGCGGTCCGACCTCGAGTAATTTTTCCAAAAATGTGTATGCTCCTTCTTCTACCAATCCCTTATGAAGGATTTTTTCACCGATTTCTAAGTACTCCTCGTTTTGCTGACTCTGTGCCGCTGAAAATATAACCAAACACGCCAGTAATGAAACAAACCAGTATTGCATCTTTTTGACCTTTCGTACCGTATACTACATTATTGATTTAGATTAAAAATGATAGTAATATTCGGCGTAAATCTCAAATATTTGCTTCTATTTGGGGAATATCCTATAATGAGAAGGTTCAATACTGCGTCGTAAGTACTTCTATGATCTGGTTATTTTTTGCTTTTTGTACAGCGCTTTTTGAATCTTTAAAAGATGTGGCAAGCAAACGCGGGTTGCAACGGTTCGATGAGTATGTGGTTGCAGCTTCGTTGATACTATTTCAATTACCATTTCTTCTTCCTCTGCTTTTTGTAATTGAAATTCCGTATACCGGTGATAAATTCTGGATCGCTCTTGCTGCCAGCACAGTCTTAAATTTCATAGCGATTACTTTTTATATAAAAGCAATTAAGGTATCAGATCTTTCAATTACCGTTCCGATTGTGAATTTTACCCCCTTGTTCCTTCTCATCACATCGCCGGTAATATTAGGTGAGTATCCGTCGCCATTGGGCTATCCGGGTATTTTGCTTATTGTAATCGGTGCTTATGTTTTAAATATAAAAACAACCAGACAGGGATATTTTGGCCCCGTTCTTTCGTTATTTTCTCAAAGAGGTCCGCGGTATATGGCGGTTACCGCATTCTTATGGAGTATCACTGCGAATGTCGATAAGGTCGGGGTTATGAACTCTTCGCCGGCATTTTGGTCGATTTCAATTGTATTATCACTTGGCCTCTGTATGACAGTTTTGATGATTGTAAAATCAAGAGAACATATCAAGGAAATACCGAATAATCTGCAAGTATTATTTCCGATTGGTTTATTCGGTGCACTTACGTTACTTGCTCAAATGACCGCCATCAGTATGACACTGGTGGCGTACGTAATTTCTATTAAACGGTTAAGCACTGCTTTAAGTGTAGTTTGGGGACACGTACTATTCAAAGAAGAAAAAATAAAAGAACGACTGGCCGGAGTGTTCATAATGATAGCCGGCGTTATATTAATTTCATTATCGTAATGGAGGTATGGTATGACTTCACAAAAAGGTGGATTTAAAAGACTTGTTGTAACCCTGCTTGCAATTATCGGATCGCTCGCGATTGTGGTCACGATTGTTGCGTGTTTAATTTTGTTGTATTCATTTGTTACCAAAGACAGAGTACCGTCTGAAACAATACTTGAGATCAATCTTGAACGGGGTATGGTAGAATATGTACCTCCGGATCCGGTTGCATCTGCAGTAATGGGGGATGTACCGGTTGTTCGGGATATAGTAGATGCTCTCGAGAAAGCTAAAAACGATGATAAGATATTGGGGGTTGTTGCCCGGCTCGGCACCGGGGGAATAGCTCTTGGCCATATTCAGGAAATACGTGATGCGGTTATCTCCTTCCGCGAGTCGGGTAAACCTGCGATTGCCTTTTCCGAAACATTTGGTGAAGTCGGACCCGGGATCGGTCACTATTATCTATCAACGGCTTTTGACAGTGTTTACCTGCAACCCTCCGGTGATCTCGGTTTAATCGGTATGGCGTCCGAAAATCCCTTTATTAAAAATATGCTGGAGAAGATAAATATTCAACCACAAATGGATCACCGGTATGAATATAAAAATGCTCTTAATCTGTTTACCGAGGAGGACTTTACCGATGCTCACCGGGAAGCGATGGAACAAATAGTGAACTCGATTTACGGGCAGATTGTGCGGGGGATTGCAGAGTTCCGGGGTATGAGCGAGGAACAGGTAAGAAACTTGATCGATCACGGACCGTACATCGCAAGTGAAGCGTTGGAGAATGAATTAGTCGACGGTCTGGCATATCGTGATGAAGTATATGACCGGCTTCGTGAACAGGTTGGCGGCGATCCGCAATTTTTGTATCTGGAAAAATATCTTGAACGTGCCGGTCGTCCTCACCGGCGCGGTGATACAATTGCATTGATTTATGGCGCAGGTGCGGTGGTTCGCGGCAATAGCGGTTTCGATCCGGTATTCTTTAGTACCTCAATGGGTGCAGAAACGGTGACACGAGCTTTTCGGGATGCTGTCGATAACGAGAATACAAAGGCGATCATTTTTCGTATCGATAGTCCCGGTGGTTCGTACGTAGCATCCGATGCTATCTGGCGCGAGGTTGTACGGGCGCAGGATAAGGGAATACCCGTGATTGCAACAATGAGTAGTGTTGCCGGATCGGGTGGATATTTTGTAGCTATGCCTGCAGAGAAAATTGTGGCACAGCCGGCCACGATTACAGGATCCATCGGTGTGCTGGGCGGCAAGTTTGTCATGAAGGATCTGTACGAACGCTTAGGTATTAGCTGGGATGTGGTCAAAACCGGTGAAAGTGCCACAATGTATTCACCGAATCATGAGTTTACACCAGATCAATGGGAACGAATCAATACCTGGCTTGATCGTGTGTATGATGACTTTACTCAAAAAGCCGCTGACGGAAGAGGCATGACTCAGGAACAGATCCACGAAATTGCAAAGGGAAGAATATGGACAGGGGAAGATGCACTTGAGCTTGGTCTGATCGATGCACTTGGTGGATTCAATACTGCTATCGAATTAGCAAAAGAAGCGGCTGATATCGATCCGGATAAAGATGTCCGTATACGGTTATATCCACCGCGAAGGTCGTTATTCGAAATGCTTATGAATGGTGAGCCGGAAAGCAGCCAGCCGGCCGCTGTAGCAGCATATGTACGAACAATGGAAAAATTACAACCAATTTTTTCAATTGCAAAACAATCCGGATTATATCCGGAAAACAATACTATACGTATGCCCGAGATAGACTTGAAGTATTAAAATTTACCCAAAAAGTAAATTAGCATGAGTATCCAAACGCGGCGGCACCGATAACCATCGGAGTTGTAGTGTTTGATGAGGTGCGTTTTCCTGTGGTTTTTGGCGGTACTTTGCCGCGTTGGAATTTTTACGTGTCAGTTGCGATCACGATTTTTCAGGTAACCTGCGATGTCAAACAATATTCTTGTAACCGGTTCTCCGGGTTCGGGGAAAACAACACTCATTGAGAAATTAGTGAACCCGATACCCGATAAAAAGGGGTTTGTCACACGGGAAATACGAAAATCGGGACGACGAACCGGCTTCGAAATTATAACCTCTGACGGTGAGCGGAAATTGCTTGCCGGTATCGATATTGATTCACCCTATCGTGTTTCAAAATATAAAGTTGATGTACGGGGATTTGAGGTCGTAATTGACCGGTTTTTTACCTTCTCGAATCAGGATGTCCTCTATATCGATGAGATCGGGAAGATGGAATTGTTCTCAGATGGTTTCAGAAAACTTGTAAGATTGTATCTTGAAGCAGATAACCTGTTCATTGCCACCATTGCACTTAAAGCGACCGATACGTTTATAGATGAGGTAAAACAACGCAAGGATGTGCAGATATTCACAATAGACCATGGGAACCGCAATACGGTTTATTCTAAATTAGCGAATTATCTAAAGGAGAACCGGTATGGTTAAACACATTGTGCTGTGGAAGTTGAAGCAAACAGCAAACGGAAACGATAAAGAACAGAACGCAGCAGAAATGTTACAAAAGCTGTACGATCTTAAAAACAAAATACCACAGATCGTTGATCTGGAGGCGGGGCAAAACTTTAAGGAAGGGCCGGCCGCATTCGATATAGCGCTTTATTCATCGTTTAATACCAGGAAAGATCTTGAAGCATATTCGCAGGATGCGGAGCACGTTAAAGTTGTTGAATTTATAAAAACAGTCATCGAAAAGCGTGTCGTTGTGGATTACGAGATTTAATATCACCACCCAATATAGTTGTCATTAAATAAGTCAGACTTCCCCAGACGAGTCGGGGTATGCTGAATACTAATTTTTCAGTGAGAACAATTATTTATGATCTATAACCATCAGGCCGCAATAACTGTACACTGAAAAGCGTATCATCATCTGTCCAGACCCGGTCTACTGTGAAGCCGGCCTTTTCGGCGAGACCGGCAAACTCCTTTAGCGTGTATTTGTAAGAATTTTCAGTATGGATGCTTTCACCCTTGGCAAAATGTATTGTTGTACCGTTTAGACGAACGGATTGATTTTCAAGACTAATGATATGCATCTCAATTCTGCCCTGTAATGGATTGAAAAAAGCATAGTGCTGAAATTGATCGGTATTGAAATTTGCCCCGAGTTCACGATTCATTCGGGTAAGAATGTTACAATTAAATGCTGCCGTTATACCATCACGATCATTATATGCTCTGTGAAGAATAACAGGATCCTTTTTCAAATCCACACCAAGGAACAATACACCATTATTATCGATAACCCTGTTGATGGATTTTAAAAAATCAAGTGCATCTTCAGGGTTAAAATTACCGATGGTGGAACCGGGGAAATATACTGCACGCGGTGCGGTCGGATGAATATCATCCGGCAGTGTGAAGTCTTTTGTGTAATCCGCACAGACCGGCTGTACTTTCAGGTCCGGATAGATTTTTTCGAGCTTTCTGGCAGCATTGAGCAGATGTTCCTTTGAAATATCAATTGGAATGTACCCTGCAAGATCTGACAGATTATCCAGGAGCACACGGGTTTTCAAACTGCTCCCGCTTCCGTATTCGATAAGTTGAACTCCACGTCCGATTCTTCCGGCGATTTCATAAACATATTGTTGCATAATATTCAGTTCGGTTCGGGTCGGATAGTATTCATCAAGTTCACATATTTTATCAAACAGTAGTGAACCGCGCTCGTCGTATAAATATTTGCAGGGT
Organism: Ignavibacteriales bacterium; assembly: GCA_003568415.1. Classification (GTDB taxonomy): domain Bacteria; phylum Bacteroidota; class Ignavibacteria; order T3Sed10-11; family T3Sed10-11; genus T3Sed10-11. Next base: position 10,807 of record PWXV01000122.1, on the reverse strand, counting down.
AGTTCTTTCCCGGATTGCCGGAGTCCGGCAATGACGGCAGTCATGAATTCTTCACGCTCGGGTTCATTGTTGTAAAAATTTAGGGGTTGTGCTGTTTGTTTTTCCATAGTGATTTAATAATCGTATTTCTGAAAATAGTTAGTTTTATCTGAGACGGTATAGTAACTCTAATATTAATCAAACAAACGGTAATTATTCAAGGAAAGTTCAATTTACAAATGAAATTTTATAAAATTTTCAATATATTGCTATTGACCTGTAGATTATGTACAATATACGGTTATTGAACTTTTTTATCTGATAGGGTTCTATGCAGCAACTTACACAAGCGGAAATTGAAGAAAGACTTCTGACATACATTCGCAAATCGTTATCTGGTCAGGAAATCGAGTACAGTCAACCTCCGGTTTTATACCGGGAGGGGAGAAGGCTCAGAACATATCGGTTTCGCCTCAAGAACGCACCAAAAGAATATGCGCGACCATTGGTTATGCGTTTATACACCGAGGATGAGTTACCGGTGAGACCACAATTCGAGTCTATTTTACTCAATTCAATTTATGAACAGAAATTTCCCGTTCCGAATGTCCGTCTTGTTGAAAGCTCTCATTCCTATCTGAACGCACCATTTATAATTATGGATGAATGTTTGGGGGATGCACTTTTTGATATCAATTCTCTCACTCAAAAGCCATATATGCAGGCGGCCAGGTTTCTCGTTTCCGGTGTAGGTTCAATTGCACGTGATATGGCTGCAGTTATGAAACGTCTTCACATGCTTAAGGTTGATAAACTTCACGAAAAATTAAAACAATTAAAGTTTCCGGTCGAACTTCTTTCGTTAAACGGCCGATTATACCAGCTTTATAAACGTGTACAGAGCGCCAAACTCACCGAACTTGAGCCCGGTGTTATTTGGCTTATTTCACACGGCCCACCGGAAACGATAAAACCGTCGCTATGTCATGGTCAATTATATCCAAATAATGTACGGAAACAGGAGAATACCTTCACCGGTGTGATCAACTGGTCGATGGACTCAATTTTGCTGGGCGACCCGGCCTATGATGTAGGCAGAACGAGTGCTGCATTCAAATGCTTTGTGCCGGACGTATCACAAACGTTACGCAAATTGAGTCAAAATGTCGGTCATCGGTTTTCCAGACAATTCGTTCAGAATTACCGGAAGCAGCGTCCGGTGAGCGAAGATAAAATTAAATATTTTGAGATGTTATGGTGTATTGATCTTGCAACCTCGGCCGCTGAAAGTATGGATAAGAAACACCATGCTTTTAAAAATGAATTTGAAGAAGCAAAGGTTGATCTATATCAATCGACAAATTTTGCGATCGAATATTTTAAAAACACGACCGGCGTTACGGTCTCGTTACCACTGCTTAAAAGATAATATCGGAAATCTGCGGAAACTATAATTATGTATACTCGATCGACTGCCACATGGTGGGAGGAAGTTACACCATGGGTACCTTCGATTGCACTACTCCCTGTTTGTATCTATATCCTTGTGACCCGCGGGAAATATCTGTTGATTGACCATTTTAATTTATTGGTGCATGAAGGCGGTCATGGCATATTTATGTTCTTTGGACAATTTCTCTATATTGCCGGTGGAACGTTAATGCAAATTATTCTTCCGATGTTAATCGTCTGGTATTTTTTCCGGAACGGCTATCGCTTTGGTGTTCAGCTCTTTTTAGTGTGGCTTGGTCAGAATTTTATTAATATCAGCGTATACGCTGCCGATGCGCAGGAGCGGGCGTTACCATTATTGGGTGGGACTGCAGTGATTCACGATTGGCATTATATGCTCGGAAAATTGGGCTTACTGCAATATGACGCTATTGTGGGATACGTGTTTGTCGGTATGGCGGGACTTACTTTTATTGCGGCTCTGTTCATGCCGCTGATAATGAGAAATTAATCATTCGAATCTAAAGTATAAGGGATTATAGATGAAGTATTTGCTCTGGATATTTGCTGTCTCCTTGTTATTTCAATTTAGTATCGTTGATACCAGTAATGCTCAAACAATACCGATGGTTGATGATCCGGCAGCCACAGGTGTTACCGTATACAGTGAGGCGATACCAAAGCCCGATGAGGTGCTCGGTTACAGGATCGGCGAGAAACATACACGTCATCATTTGATTGTTGAGTATTTCCAACGTATTGCCGATGTCAGCGAACGGGTGGTATATAATGAGCATGGCGAGACCTACGACGGAAGAAAACTTATACATAGTATCATTACATCGCCTCAAAATCATAATCGTATCGATGAGATCAAACAGATGAACAAGGCATTATCGACAGATCCCGGTTCGGTAAGCGAAAACGAACTTGCCGGTATGCCCGCCATTGTGTGGATGGGGTACGGTGTGCACGGTAATGAAGCAAGTGGTTTTGAGGCAGCAATGTTGTTGTTGTATCACCTGGCGGCAGGTGAGGGAGAGCAAATTGAAGATATGCTGAATAATTTGGTGATCCTGTTAATTCCCAGTCTTAATCCCGACGGTCACGCCCGTCATGTGAACTGGGTAAACACAAACCGAGGAGCTGTGCCGACTTCCGATCCTCAGCACCGTGAACACAATGAACCATGGCCCGGCGGCAGAACGAATTATTACTGGTTCGACCTTAACCGCGATTGGTTTCCCCTGCAGCATCCTGAATCCATCGGCAGAATACAACTTTATAACGAATGGCGTCCCCAACTGGTAACCGACTTTCACGAGTTTGGCAGCCATGCAACATATTTCTTTCAGCCGGGTGTACCGAGCAGATATAATCCGCATATTCCGGAAAATAGTATCAATTTATTAAAAGATGTAGGAGAATTTCATGCAACCGCTCTCGATGAGCGGGGTGTATTATATTACACACGCGAAACATTCGACGATTTTTATATCGGCAAGGGATCGACCTACCCGATGGTTAGCGGTGCAATCGGCATATTGTTTGAACAAGCTTCTTCGCGGGCATTGAAGCGCGAGACACAACGTGGTCCATTGACCTTTGATTTTACTATACTGAATCAATTTACAACTTCGCTATCAACCCTCGCTGCCTGCAACAATCTGCGTAAGGAATTGCTGCAAAACCATCGTCAGTTTTATACCGGTGCAGCGGAGTATGCACGACAAAAAGGTATACGTGCGTTTATTATCGATAAATCGTCTGACCGTACCATTACCCAGGAATTAATTCGAATCCTGAAATCGCATAGAATTAAAATATATGAATTGGTACGAGAACTTACCGTTGATGGAATAACCTTTCAACCGGGCAACTCAATCGTAATCCCGACTGAACAACCGGAATCGCGATTACTATTTGCAGCGCTTGAACGGCGCACTGAATTTACGGATTCTTTATTCTACGATGTATCTTCGTGGACATTGCCGCTGGCATTTAACCTGCCCTATGCAGCGTACCGGCAAAATCCTTCAAATCTACTTGGTGACCGTATATACGAAGCGACATTTGACGGCGGTACTATCAATGGAGGCAGATCCTCTTATGCGTATGTTTTTGAATGGAACCGGTATTACGCACCGAGAGCGCTCCATCGTCTGCAACAGAACGATGTGAGCACTATGGTGGCAATGAGACCGTTCCAAGCTATTGTAAACGGTGATGAGCATGAATTTGAAAGAGGTTCGATCGTTATACCTGCAAAACAAAATGGTATTAGCGATGATGCATTATTCGATTTGGTACACCGTATTAGTGAAAAAGACCACGTCGTTATTAATTCCTTAACCAGCGGCCGTACTATAGACGGTCCCGATCTCGGCAGTCCTGCAATGCGGGTTCTGAATAAACCCGAGGTTGCAATTATTGCAGGGCGAGGTACTTCATCGTACGAAGTGGGGGAGGCATGGCATTTACTCAACGAACGAATGCATATGCCGGTAACGTTATTGAATATCGATATGATCGGGCGTGCGAACCTGCAGCGGTATACTACCATCGTAATGGTGCACGGAAACTACAATACATTAACCGGCTCAGATCGAGAAAAGATACACGAGTGGGTACAAAACGGCGGCGTATTAATAACGACAAAAAACGCAACACGGCTCGCTGCAGAAAACGGGTACATTAATCTGGAGCTCATTGAGGAAGAGGAAGAAAATTCGGTGAAGGTTATACCGTACGGTGATGTCAGAACTACCCTTGGAGCAGAACGGATAGGCGGAACAATATTTGAAGCACATTTTGATGTTACCCATCCGGTAGCATTCGGATACAACGAATATGCTCCATTGTTCCGGAACCATCAGAATTTTTACAGGTCTTCGGGAGGCGCGGGTGAGACTGTTGCAACATATACCGAGAATCCTCTTCTCAGCGGATATATTTCAGATAAGCGGTTGGAAGAGTTACCTGGTACGGTAGCGATCACGGCACAGCGGAGTGGCAGCGGGCGCATTGTTGCTTTTGCAGATAATCCAAATTTCCGAGCCTTTTGGTTCGGAACAAACAGATTATTTCTTAACGCAATCTTTTTCGGAGCAATAATTTAAGCACGTTTAAGAACGAAACTTAAAATGATTGCAAAAATTCCCGATCCCATTATCGACCATAATATCGGGATGTGCGTTTCTCCAACCTGTACGGTAAACATATCGGGAAGCGCCAGCGTGCGTGCGATCATTATACCGACAGCTGCTCCGATTACACCGAGAATGATGGAGAATACAAGACCTCCGCCGCGGAAGTCGAAGATTGCCTGTGCAATGGAGGAACAAACAACGACAATTACTAAAAATGTAAATACGTCGATTATGCTCATATGCGCCACACAGGATAAATATTTATCGTAATTATTTGCTTATCTACAGAAAGTAGATTATAATATAAGAGTAATTTCGATATAAGCAATACTTTTGTATTATTTTTTTTGAATATTTTTATCCAAAAATAATTGCGAGTTATGGCCTCCAGCGTTCACTCTTGCTGGCTTCCAGGCTCAGGAGGGAATCATGTCAATCCTTAAAAAATTGATACTCGTTTTGATCCCGGTTATTACAATCCTATTTATTTCATGCGCACACGTTATACCAGATCCACAGGTGGTTATTTCCGAAGATGCAGCCAGACCGATCGGCGGGTCCTCACAAGCAATTAAAACAGGAAATGCACTTTATCTTGCCGGCCAACTCGGTCTTGAACCCGGAACCGAGCAGCTTGTTCCCGGAGGAATACTAGCCGAAACCCAGCAAGCTCTTCGTAATATCGATGCACTTCTACGGCGGTCAGATTATACCTCGAGAGATGTTGTCCGTGTCGAGGTATTTCTCACAAACATAAACGATTATCAGACCGTTCAGATGGTCTTTGATAACTACTTTACCTCACGTCCGCCGGCTGTAAACTTTGTGGAAGTAAATCGACTTCCGCGTGGAGGGATGATTTGTATCTTAGCCACAGCATCAAAATGACATACATTATGGGAAAAATCATATCAGTTGCTTTACCGAAAGGTGGTGTCGGGAAAACAACCACCGCAGTGAATCTTGCTGCCAGTTTAGCAGTTGCAGAAAAAAGAGTTTTGATTATGGATCTCGATTCATCGGGTGCTGCGGGAATCGCGCTCGGCTTTCAGGATCAAGACCGGACACCGGGTGTGTTTAATATACTCAGTTATACACGCTCTATTGAACAATGTATACGTCAAACCGAACTTTCACACCTCGATTTTGTACCGATGAACTCACTTTCACCCATAGATGAAGAACGGCTTGGCAGAATGTCCAACAATAAAATGTTATTGTATCATCTGTTAAACTCGATGAAAGAACGGTACGATTACATTTTTCTCGATTGTCCACCGTACGCCAGCGGTTTAATGACCGTTGCACTGGTTGCTTCAGATTCGGTACTCATTCCGGCAAAGTCCGGTCATCTATCATTAGAAGCCATTGATAAATTATTCGCACATATTGACTGGATACGCCGCTTTACCAATCGTGCATTATGTACCGAGGGAATCCTCCTGACAATGCACGAACCGCGTACTAAGGTAGGTGCAATGATCGATAATGATCTCAACGATAAATATTCCGGGCATGTATTCAATACTGTCATACCCAAAAACAGTACGATTTCTGAATCGTCGTATCATGGTAAACCGGTAATCTTATATAATGCGAGTTCGAAAGGTGCCAGTGCTTACTTATCGTTAGCTCAAGAGATTATGAACAAAAACGGAACACCATGAATCAAAGCGGTAACGATGAGCGGTTCGAATTCTTTTATAATCTTCGTGCCGTTGCAGTTATAGGTATCATTATTATGCACGGATTGATGACCTATTCGCCGCAGCCGGCTGTGTGGCAGTATATAATCGAATTTGACGTGAACTGGATGATTGCATCGGTTGTCTCGCTTATAGATGTTCCCGTATATTTCATCATTTTATTCGTAGCAGGTTATTTTGTCTATCCAACTATTCTGCAACAGAATAACAGTACATTTCTCCTCAATAAAATTAAACGAAAAGGATTGCCATGGATCGTCGGCGTATTATTATTTACCCCGCCGGTCGCCTATCTGTTAGCGGTATCTGAAAATCCACAACTCCCGTATTCATTGTTTCTTGAGAGTCATTTTTGGGCTGAATATTATCAGCAATCGGTTTACTGGATACTCGGGGTGTTGTTACTATGCTTCGGGTGTGTCAGCATTTTGTATTCTGCAAGTATTTCATTCCGTTCACTCCATGTTACATTTCGTGAACCGACGTGGGGATTCATCGCTGTGTTTATAACAGTTATGAGTATCGGGTTTTTTGTCATTAATCAGTCAGTACCAAAGGATGAGTGGGTACATTTCGGCTATCTTGTTATGGTACAGCCGGTACGGGTACCACCGTATATCGGCTATTTTTTCTTCGGTTTGTATGCATTTAAAAATGGTTGGTTTCGAAAATCGGGATATATTCCCGAGTTACAACTATGGCTTCCGCTTGCATGTATTTCGGCTATTGCATATCTGACCGCACGACTGGCGATGTATTATACTATGGGACCGCAGTTTGCGGTGGCGGGTGTTACGGCGGTTACCTTTAATATGTTTTGTTATTCATCTGTTATCGCTTTAATAGCGGTCTTTCGAAAATATCTAAACAAACGCTCATTATTCTGGGATAGTCAGGCAAAAAACGCGTATGCTATGTTTTACTTACATCCACTGGTATTATATCCGCTTGCTTTATATGGAATGCAAACAAATATTACAAACTATATACTAATACCCGCAATAATCATAGTGAGTTGGCTTGTTGTATGGATCCTGAGTGAAGCAATTTTAACGAGAGCGCCCGCATTACGCGAGCTCTTTTTACCCCATAAATAATATACGGAGGTATGTATGCCTGTGAAACGAGCAGCAGCCTTTTCGGGGGGCGGAGCGAAAGGGATGGTGCAGGTCGGAAACCTCGAGGTTGTACTTCAGGAACATAATGTACAATTCGACATAGTGGGTGGCATTAGTGTTGGAGCGCTTGCCGCAGCAATGGTGGCACAGAACAAATTCAACCGGTACAAAGACCTTTTCTTTTCGTTACGCGAGCATGATATTTTTACCGGATCGATGACCAGCCCTGTCAACCTGATGAGGATAGCGTTCGGACGTAATCATATCTATAATAATAGTCCTCTGTGGGAGCTTATACAACAAGAAATAGATCCGCGCGAGTTTGCGATAGATGTAAAGATCGGTGTTGTTGACCTTATTAGCGGGAAGTTTCTCAGCTATGATTACCGGCACGAGAAACGGGAAGTAGAGGTAATTGTTGACGGCAGCGAAGTGTTACGGGTGGCATCCGTCGATGATTTCGTCAATGCATATCGTCTTGCGGTACTCGCCAGCACTGCGATACCCGTGACCTTCCCGCCGGTTGAAATGGGAGAGAACCTGCTTGTCGACGGCGGCGTGCATATGATATCGCCACTCGGCAATTTGATTGACGAGGAGCCCACCGAAGTATATGTATTTAATTGTGAATCCCAGCACCCGCAAACCATCTCACCGGGGAAGAAAAACATCCTCCAGGTTGGATCACGCAGTCTGGAGCTGTTATTGAACCGGATTGTTATCAGTGATATACGTGAGTTTAAGCGCATTAACAAGAATGTGAAGGAAGCGGGGAACGCGGGGGTAATCCTGCATAATGAAAAGGGAAAACCATACAAGCATTATCGTTCGTTCCTGTTCGAACCCGCAATTGAAATGGGCGATACGCTCGATTTCTCGGAACGGACCCAGCAGATGCGGTATGATCATGGCATCGAAATCGCGAAGGAGGTGATGAAGAAGAAACGGAGAAGTGGAAGAGGTGGGAAGTGATGGGAACCACCAAGATCACGAAGAACACAAAGAAACAACTTTTAAAGGTAACTCATTCAGCACACGATTAATTGACAAAAAATCAAAAAAGCAGTATAATTACTTAGAGATACTTTTAAAACTAATGTTACGTATAGATACATTTTAGCTTTATAAATTTTTTAGGCGCATAGCAGTGAAATCCTTGCACGAAAAGCTAAAAATTTGAACCACGAAAGTCACTAAGATCTCACACGGAAGGCTCGAAGAATTTTGAACAATATGAAAAAATTAGTGTGCTTTGTGTATACCTTCGAGTTCTTCGTGGTTTCACCCCAATAGAAATCGGATTGGTTGCAGCTCTGCCGCGTTAGGATTTAGATATTATTCAATACCTTAATAAAGCATTTAAATTTTTTACGTAACATCCGTTTATAATTTATATCTGAATTACCCCGATGACTGAGATCCAAAATCTTTGCAGCATAATGTCGGCTGCCGGAACTCAGTTCACTCCCTCGTAATTCTTTGGCAGGCCTTAACACACATTATTCCTGCAAGTATGTATAATTATCCCGAAATAATATCCACACACAAACAGACAGACGTAATAATGGCAACAATTGAAATAGACGGAAGAACATTCGAAGTCGACGGCGATGGTTTTCTCAGCACCCCCGAATTATGGGATGATGAAGTGGCAATGCTTTTTGCTAAATACGACGGCATTGATGAAATGAATGAAAAGCACTGGGCTATCGTAAATTTTATCAGACAACATTATGAAGAAAAGGGGAACGCACCGATGATACGGAGTATATGCCGGGAAACCGGTATAAAATTACGTGAAATTTATGAGTTGTTTCCCCTGGGGCCGGCCCGCGGTGCATGCAGGGTTGCAGGTCTGCCGAAACCCGATGGATGTGTCTAATATTCTTAAATTATGAAATGGTACCTGGTAGTTACCTATCTCTCATTAGTAGTTTGTATTGCAGGTTGTGTATATCACGCAATACGAATTATTAAACTCGGCAATCCTGAGGATTTTTCGAAATCTGCAGGTGATATTGGATGTGCGATAACATATTCGTTTACAAAAGCGATGAATCCCGCGCACAAGGAATCCGCCTATTTACATTTGCCGACTTATAGTGCGGGTGTGCTATATCATCTGGGAACATTCCTTTCGGTAATATTATTTTTTATTTTTCTCTTTTCAATTGAATTACATCGATCTATAGAATTATTGTTTTCCGTTTTTCTCGCAGTATCCGTTTTATGCGGGATTGGAATTTTACTGAAAAGAATTTTTTCAAAATTACTCAAAACATTAACACAACCTGACGATTATATTTCGAATGTTTTAGTTACGGCATTTCAACTGTTCACACTCGTCTATATGCACTATTCACTGCCGGTATACTATATAGTTGTAAGTGCACTGTTATTGTATATACCCGTCGGGAAGCTCAGGCATGCAGTATACTTTTTCGCTGCGCGCTATCACTTAGGTCTCTTTTACGGATGGAGAGGAACGTGGCCTCCGGTTAAAAATTAATTTTATGGAACCGCTCTCAATACATACTATAGAAAAAGGTTTGGACATATTCAGGAGATTCGATGACGGCAGATTTCTGACGGGCATTAATAGCTGTGTGCGTTGCGGATTATGTGCCGAAAGTTGCATGTATTACGCAGCCATGCAAGACAATGCTTTCATTCCCGCCAAAAAAGTTGCATTGCTATCGTCGATTTATAAACGGTACTATACCTATATAGGACGAACCTTTCCCAAGTTCGTACATGCAAAGGAACTGAATGATACAACAACCGCAGAATTTATAGACTTGTTCTACGGGGCGTGCACATTGTGCGGCCGGTGCAATATACATTGTTCGGTCGGTGTCGATATCGCATATCTGGTAAGTATCGGCAGGGCGATGCTCGCGGAAATGGGGTTGACTCCGGCGACACTTCAGTCGACCGTGGATGCAGCACTGACAAGCGGAAACAATATGAGTATCACTACCGATGATTTCGTGGATACGCTGGAATGGCTTGAGGAAGAATTGCGTGATGAAGTAAATGATCCCGATGCTTCAATTCCGTTGAATGAAAAAGACAGGAAAATATTATATACTTTAAATCCCCGCGAACCGAAGTTTTTTCCCCTCTCGATTTCCGCAATGGCAAAAATATTTTATGTTGCAAAAGAGAGCTGGACGCTCTCGACGCACATGTATGATGTGACGAATTATGCCTTCTTCTCCGGAAATTTACAAGAAGCCGGGATTATTGCACAAAGAATGCTTGATGAAGTGAAAAAACTGAATTCAAAGGAATTAATTCTCGCAGAATGCGGACACGGGGACCGTGCATTCAGATGGGAAGCACCGAATTATTTGCAAAACCATTTTGATTTTTCCGTGAGAACATCCGTCGAACTGCTTGC
>PWXV01000292.1 GCA_003568415.1 Ignavibacteriales bacterium | reverse complement strand
CGAATGACCCGTGAAGAACTCCAGCAAGTCTGGCACGAAGCGTGGGAACAGTTTTATTCAACCGACCACATGGTGAATGTTTTAAAAAAATGGCGCCACGATAAATGGCATTATTGGGATCGACTCTCGTTTTTTGCGTGGTATATCTACACATCCCGTATCGAACGTCTGCACCCGATGAATTGCGGGTTCTGGACACTGCGGTACAGAAATGACCGGCGTCCCGGTTTTCCGAAAGAGGCATTCCTCCGGTTCTGGTGGGGACGGTTTAATGCATCTCTGCAAAAAATAAAAGGAATTGCAGGTATCTATCTTCAGCTTCAGGAAGTGTGGCTCAGAAGCCGGCCGAAGAATCAGACCGAGGAAGCCCTTCTCGATGCAATTGCAACAACAAAAAAAGATATCATCGACTGGAGAGATCTCAAAGCAAAAGAGCTTGTCGGATATTATGAGAAAATACAAAAGGAAATACCGGAGATCAAAATTCCTTCAATTCCAACCTTATGGTTGAAGAAGAGAAATCCGTTTAAGAGCGTATATACTCGTTCGTATTTTCATAGTATCTGGAAAAAGTGGTATGTACATTTCTGGAATCCGGTTAAGTGGTTCGAGGTTGGAAGTTTTGAAATCGTGAACGGCATTCGGTTTATGAAAAACTTCACAACTGTCGGAAAAAAGACGAGAGGTGCTGCTATGAACCTTGCCGGCAGAGAGTAATCGGGAGCGGTATTGCATTAGATACTCAAAGGTAGTTAGTCGAATACGTATGTGTTTACGATAAAATTGAATTTGCCGGTAATCCTGCCTCATTAATTTCTACTCAACAACTCCATATTAATAGTGGAAAATGTTGAAAAAATGTAGTATATAAATTTATATCATTTCCCTGTATACGACAGCACTTAACGGAGTTATATACTATGCACAGATATATTTACATTTTCACCGCTCTTTCCATACTATTTACTTTTCAATCTCAATCTGAAAACCGGAGTGAAATATATTTTACATCCCATCCTGCAGTATCACCCGATGGTTCAACCGTCGTATTTAGTTTCGAAGGAGATCTGTGGAAGGTTCCGATTTCCGGGGGAACCGCGAGCCGTATCACTGCAATGGAGGGTGTGGAGTCTCACCCGCGCTTCTCTCCCGATGGTCGGTGGCTTGCTTTTACCGGGAGACAGGACGGAAACGCACATGTCTATGTAATGCCGGTTGAAGGCGGCGAAATCAAACGGCTTACCTACCACGAAGGTGAAAATCTCGCAAACGCATGGTCGTGGGATTCGCAAACAATCTATTTTTCCTCCAACAGATACAACTATATTTCGTCATATGCCGTGTCGATTGAAGGAGGAACACCGGTGCGCTTTTTTATGCATTTCTTTAATCTGCCGCACGACATTGTCCGTCATCCCGAATCGGGTGCATATTACTTTACCGATACCTGGGAGAGCTTCAGGTTTATTGAGCGGAAGAATTATCGGGGTGCGTTCAGTCCGGATATAAAATCCTATAATCCCGACACCAATGATTACATGGTGCATACCGAATGGGATGGGAAAGATCTCTGGCCGATGATCGACCGTGATGGGAATATTTACTATGTATCCGATGAAGCAAACGGTGAATATAATCTGTTTCGCCTTGATAATAATGGCAGAACGGCACTGACTGATTTCGACACGTCGCTTAAACGTCCACAGATAAGTGCAGACGGTTCGGTCATCGTTTTTGAAAAAGATTATCTTTTATACCAGTACGATACTGAAAGGGATGAAACGTCACTCATTCCTGTTCGTGTGAACCGTAATTTCACACTCGATTATGAAATTGAATATAATGTTTCCGGTGAGATAACCTTTTTCGATGTGGCGCCGGATAATGAAAAATTTGCATTTGTGTCACGAGGTGAAGTATTTGTTTCGGATATCGACGGAAAATTTATTCGAAAACTAACTACAGATCCCCGTGAACGGGTGGTGGAAGTAGTATGGCTTGCGGATAATAAAACGCTTCTGTACACGCAAACCGTCGACGGGTACCGGAATATTTTCCGCATAGCAGCCGACGGTTCGTCAGAAGAGCAGCGTATCACCGACCATTCTATGAGCGACCGGCATCTGACGTTGAACACGCAGCGTAACAAAATGGCATTCTTTACAGGCCGTGATCAGGTTGCTATGATGGATCTGGAATCATTTCAATTCGAAACGCTGCTGGAAGAAGAGCTGTGGGCGTTTCGAAACCGATCACTTATGTTTTCACCCGATGACCGGTATCTCTCTTTCAACGTTCACCGGAACTTCGAACAGGATATAGTACTCTACGACCTTCGCGAGAATGAGGCGATCAACATCACGCAGAGCGGTGTATCGGAATCTCAGCCTTTCTGGTCGGCAGATGGAAAATATCTGTATTTGACATCCGATCGTGTTCAACCCAGCTACCCGCGCGGGAATATCTCACCCGACATATATCGTATCCCCTTCGACCGGTACCGGGAACCATTTCGTTCGGAACGGTTTGATAAATTATTTAACTATGATAATAATGATGAATCAACAAATGAAGAAGTAATTGTCGATATTAATTTTACGGATTTGCACCGGCGATGGGAGAAAATAACATCATTTGATGGCCGGCAGCATTCGCCGTTCGTTATTACTGAAGACGATAAACATACAATATTGTATATCTCAGATCATGACGGGTCAGGAGCACATATCTGGAAGACGGTTATTGAACCGTTCGAATCCCCGACGACTGAAAAATTTGCCAATGTATCCACATCAAGTCTGATAGTTCGTGAGGCAGATGGAACTTATTATGCACTGATCGGCGGTTCGATCCATTCGCTTGATATCGCTGATGCTGAAGCGAAACAGATTGATATAACACATACCTTCCGCAGGAATTTACAGAGTGAGTTCAATCAAATGTTTTATGAAACGTGGGCAAACCTCGAAGAGAATTTCTATGACGACGATATGCACGAAGTTGATTGGTTTGCAATGCGTGATCGTTATGCTGCATTTCTGCCGTATCTGAATTCGCGTGAGGATTTGCGGTTGCTTACAAACGATATGCTCGGTGAGCTTGGTTCTTCACATATGGGTTTTACATCACAAGGTGATGAAGAGGAAACAGTGTACGGCTCGCAAACAAACTCAACGGGTATTGTATTCCAAAATGGTAACCCTTTCACGGTAAAAAGAGTGATTCGTGAATCACCGGCAGACCGGAAAGGTATCGATGTACGGCAGGGAGATGTGCTCACTGCAGTTAATGGTCGACAAGTTGACACGAATGAGAACCGGGAAAAATATTTTCTAACACCGTCACGTAAAGAGGAAATTGAACTCACGTTTCGGCGGGGGAATGATGTGTATTCTGTACTTCTGAAACCGACAAGCCGTGAAGCATTGAAATTGAATTTGTACAATGAGTGGACTGATAGAAACCGAAGGCGCGTTGATGAAGAAACGGATAATCGAGTTGCATATGTCCATATGAAAAACATGGGTGGCGGCGAGCTTGAGCAATTCCAGATTGAAATTGCACGACAAATCCAGCACAGTGATGCGTTGATCTTTGATATCCGCAACAATCGCGGCGGTAACGTGCACGATGATGTGTTGCAATTGTTGAGCAGACAGCGGTATCTGACCTGGCGTTACCGGGGAGGAGAGCATGCACCGCAGCCGAACTTTCACCCGGCCGACCAGCCCATCGTGCTTCTTATGAACGAACAGAGCTTAAGCGATGCCGAAATGACAGCAGCCGGTTTTAAGGAATTGGGTCTTGGAACGATCATCGGTACTGAAACGTACCGGTGGATCATTTTCACAACGGGTGAACTGCTTGTTGACGGATCATTTCATCGTATGCCGGCCTGGGGATGCTTTACACTGGACGGTGATAATATGGAACGGACCGGTGTTGCACCTGATATTTATATTGAGAAAAATTTCGAACACCGTTTAAACGATGACGATCCGCAGCTTGAACGGGCAATTCAGGAAGTAATGGATCTGATTAACTGATAACGTTATTTTAAGACGATAAAACGTTTTGTTTCGACAAAATCACCGGCCTGGATACGGTAAAAATATGTTCCGCTTGCGATAGTATTTGCGGTAAATACGACATCATATATTCCTGCGGTTTGTTCCTCATCGACGAGTGTCGATACCCGCTGGCCGAGCACATTATATACCTCAAGCAGGACGTGTGTATCCTGAGCTATCGCATATTGAATAGTTGTGGAAGGATTAAACGGGTTCGGATAGTTTTGATATAGTGTAAAAGTCTCGGGTACCCGGTCATCGATTTCTACCACGGCTTTCCAGACGGCATCTTTTTTATAGCGCAGGCCTATATCATTTTCTGTTTGTCTGATTATATCGTATAAGGACAGCACGTTTAATTTGTTCTCTTGCCTGTTATCGGCAGATCGTAATGTAAGACTTAGAAGTTCATTTTGCTCTGCACCATTGTTTACCTGCTTGGAGTGAGGATCTTTACCCCAGATTGTAATAATTGCCATTCCGTTTTCTACTATTCCATTACCAGCGAGAGTGCCGGATTCTGTCCACACATCGATTTCGTCACCATTGGCGAAGTCATGTGAATCAATAATCAGAATTGCATTGTTGCCGGTACCAACAGGATGTTCCGGGACTTGTGAGACCGGTTGACTATAACCGGGAGAGGATTGTATGTATGCAGTAACAATTTGTTCTGATGGTAATTCATTTTCAGGATATAGTAATTCTGTTTCCTGTTTAAGAAATAATTGATAGCCAATTCCCGGATACACACTACCCATAGTATTAATCGGTTCATCCCACAAAATTCCCGCTGGTAGGTATATTTGTCCGACACCATTCTTTGCAATCACCAGCTTACTCTCAATACTTCTAAATGCTTCTTCGGGATGCAGAGGATTTTTACGAAGATAGGATACCATGTTCCATCCTTTATTGAGAGGTATCGGTGTTGCTTCGGGCCTGGTTTCGATACCGATAATTGTCAGTGTATCCGGTTCCGGATATACGTATACCTGATAACCTGCCTGATATTGCCAGGTTGTTATTTCATATATATCGAGATCCGGTGAATATACCCCACCGGTGCCGTTTTTTACGATGATCAGATTATCGGCAATTTCCGAGAATACATCTGTAATTGCATCGTCAAGCGGGTCGACGTAGCTTGATATCGTATTCCATCCCGCTTGGAGTGCGATCGAATGATATGCAATAACTTGCGTTGAAAAACTCCGTACTGTAGACCATTCACTCGCACCACTTGGATTGATCGCTCTTACACGCCAGTAATAGGTTACTCCATATTCAAGTTCATCGGTGATAAATTGCGTGGCTGTTAGTCCGGTTATGTCAATGAGTAATCCCGACTCAAATGTTTGGTTTGTCGCTACTTGTACACTGAATGAGTTGGTGCGTTCGTTGGGTTCCCACACGAGCGAAATTGGTAAAAGTAAATTTGAGCTGCCATCTTCAGGAGAAGATAGTACTGGTGTGGGAGGTGGGAGCGTGATGAAGTTTATATTTGTAATATTATGAACTACAGGTCCTTCGATTACAGAAAATTCGGGTGAAAATGCATAGCCACTTTTCGATGGTGTTATTGTTATATCTTTTGTTCCGGCCGGTATTTCCGTTAATGTATAATGTCCGCTTGTATTCGTTGGTACAATTTGATGATGCCCCCCCGACGCTTCCACAGATACGTTGCCTAATGGCATATCACGTTCGGAGATAGTACCCGATATGGTATAAACCGGTACAGTTGCTGTAAATGTTACCTCATCAGTACCTGGTATAGAAGCATTGACCCTGTATGTTCCACCTTTATTACCGGGAGTTAAAGTCGTGGTGGTTCGGCCGTTCGAGTTTGTTGTACCGAATGCGTTACTAATGGATTGGCCCGTTGCTCCCGAAGGTGTTTCTGTAATGGCAAAATGTACAATGACGCCGGATACGGGATTTCCCTGATTATCCTGAACTTCTACAATAAATGGATTAACAAGCGGTGTAAGTATCAGTCCTTGTTGATTATTTCCGGAAATAATAACGATTCCATCGGGATCACCGGATAATATATTGAATTCATTGCTAACCGTTGAATGTAATCCGTTAGCCGATGCCCGCAATGTGTAATTGTTGCCCGCACTACTTATAGTCAGGTCGTTAAAATAGGCAGTCCCATTCTGTGCATTTTTCTGGATCGTACCGGATAGTGTCCCGTTGCCGGGATTTGAATCGATACGTACCGAGATAGTTCCATTAAATGAAGTATCTATGGTATTATTCTCATCTACTGCTGACACTTCGATAGTCGGTGAAATAGTTTCACCCGCTACGGTGTTTGAGGGTTGGACTTCGTATGCAAGTTTGGTCGCATCATCCGGAGGGACGGCGGGGCGCAGCGCAACGGTTGCTGCAACCCACTCTGCACTGCTTGATAACGAGGCATTGAATGATAGTGTTGTTCCGGCAAACTGCTGGATTGTGTGGTATGCTGCTGCCGTTCGTTCGGATGAATTGTTCGAACTGCCGGTTGTATAAATTCGGTTGTTTGTGGTGGAAAAGGTAATATCTTTGAATGCACTGAAGAAGCGAATTACCCGAGAACCATCCTCGGAAGTGGTAACCGAAGGAGCAGTCGCAATAGTACTCGAACCATTTGCCACTGAACCGCTGACGGTATCGATCGGGTTGACCGGATCGACGCCGGAATATCGAATGATTCCACCGGTTGCACCTTTACCTGTCAGATTATTGCCATCTGTTCCGCACGCACCGTTGTTTCTTTTAAAATACCAGGTGTATGAGGTTTCCGGTTGATCGGTAGCAGCAACGAAGTAGAATATCTGTTGAATGATCTTCCATTCAAAGTTATTCTTGTAGAGAGATATCCATCCGTCAGGTGCGCATATAGCGTTGCTCGGAGAAAAGTCTGTTGCGACTGTGATTTGTGCAACGAGAACATCGCCTGTATTTACAGCCGGTGTCGATATGGTAATACTACTCGAACCCGGGCTCTCCGGTGTGCCATTATGCGCAGTGACCGCCGATAGGTAGTCGATACTGAACAACTCCGCATCGGATGAAATGCCCGGAGAGGGTATACTATGGATCACCATGAACAACATACACCACAGTAGTACTCTACCGTATGTCATTTGAAAAACCGGCATATGCCGCTCCACAATTCATCAAAGCACCAAAAGTGTTCGGTTAGCAGTAGAATTATCAAGTAATAATAATATTATTCTCCTGATAAATCAATATAGGGATAAATCGAAGAAAAAAGTTAGTTTTTTGGTGAAATTTGACAAAAAAACCGTAGCGGCAGATGCTAAATTGCCGCCACGGTTTATTCAGATGTTCACGGAAACTTCTTCTGGTATTCTTATATTTTCCGGAACACCATAATTCCCCAATTCAAATTACCTTTCTTCCCATTTTCAATCCAATGGTGTAATCCTTTTTTGGTGCGTTCGATGTAGTCTTTGTTCGAAACCTCAACCAGTTCATCGTAGCGGCGGTTGATCTCATCAAGCACACGACTATAGTGGTTAACAAGTTGTTCTGGATATTCATTGATGGATACTTCCTCGAGTCCGACTTTTGTTGCGATTTCTCGATATAATTCAACCGATCCCATCGATTCGAGATGCAGCCGGTCATATACGGGTTGCAAATCAGGGCGTTTTCCCTTTCCTTTTTGCATAGGATCGGTGAATACAAACAAACCGTCTTGTACAAGCAGTCGTGCCACTTCACTTAATACCTTGCCGCGATTTGTGCTGTGCAGAACTGAATCCTGCGACCAGACCACATCGAAGCTGTTATCCGAATACGGTACCTCTTCAAAGCTTCCGTCGATGACTTCGATGAGATGTTCCAGTCCCTGTTCTTTATTAAGTTTGCGGTTTCGTTCATTTTGTACTTCGCTGAGGTTCAGGCAACTCACATGACATCCATACTTATCGGCAAGATACCGTGCCGAACCGCCGTACCCTGCACCAAGGTCTATCACACGAGTATCGGCGTTCAGGTCGGGTATTTTCCTGGCCATCTCTTCAACGGTTCTTCTGCTTGCATCGAAGATCGGTTCATCATTGCTTTTATACATACCGATGTGAATATCTTCGCCGCCCCATATTGTTGCATAGAACCGGTCGGCGGCAGAGTTATTATAATAATCGCGGGTCACATCGACCGCGCCTGAGTATTCTTCACTGTGCGTTGTGGTGTTTTCTGGTTTCATATATTCCTTCTCCGCTATATGTATGTAAAAATCCGGATCGTCTGCTTTATATGTCTCCTTAAAATCAGCATAGGTATTAATTCGTTGAAAACCGACTTCAGTCATCAACCGGCGTACATATTCTTTACGCAACGGGAACATATTGAGATGAAATACCGATCTGTCCGGAAATTCATATCGAAACCGGGCCAATCCGGGATCGATATATTCCGGTTCGGCTTTCACTTTGTCGCTTCCGTAGTAATAGGTATGTTTTGAAGAAAAGCCCTCGTCGAGCATATCATCATAGTTACGATGATCGAGAATAAGTATGCCGTCATTTTTCAGCATCGCATAGAATTCGGCAAGAGCTTTACGACGGTCATGCTCTGCGAAGATATGCGTAAATGAATTCCCGACACAAATAACCGCATCGAACTTTTCGTGGATATCGCGGTTCAGCCAGCGCCAGTCTGCCTGAACTGTACGCAATATTATACCGCGCCGGCATCCATTCTCAAACGCTTTTGCCAGCATTTCAGGATTACCGTCGGCACTGACAACATCGAATCCCGCTTCGATGAGGCGGATCGAATCGAACCCCGTCCCTGTCGCGACATCCAGGATCCGTTTTGCTCCCCGGGCTTTGAGCAGTTCAATAAAAAAATCACCGATGCTTTTCTCCCGCTTATCCCAATCGATAAGTTCGTCCCACTTTTCAACGAATTGTTGTACGTATTCCATTTGATAGTGGTCAGTTTGCCTGACCGCTATCGGTTTCTTGCCAAAAGTTTGCACGTTCGCACCTCCCTATAAACTAAAATGTGTGCGTAAATATATAATGGTATTGTATGAAGTGTTGTGGTATTGTGTGAAGAAACGTCAAGGCGGGTATAATATAGAATACACTCGTTAACCTCCGATTAGATAAAACATACTGTATCTGTGAGGGTATAAAATAAGAATATATCTCATAATGTCAACCGTTTAATCGTTTAATACAAAAAAATGGTATTAATTGTGTGGATTTTTGAGTTATTGCGTTAAATTGATAAGCAAATCGCGAAAATCTGTGAAAACGGTATTTGCTCCGTCGGCATTTTCGTACCTGATCATCCGCACTGCAACCAATTGCTGTTCCGGCAGAATCACCAGATACTGCCCGAGATAACCTTCATGATGATACCCAACGATATCTCCCCGTTCAACCCTCATCCAGGATACCTCATATTCCGGCAGAGTATGATTTATAATTTCCTGCCAGCTTTCATCAAACAGGTTATGCAGGGTTGTAATTAGATCGTTCTCCGATTCGTACCTTCCGATTGCCTGTTCGAATTTCGCTGTTATAGAATCAGGTACACCGGTCTTTCGCATTTCGTCGATGTGTTCGGAGTCAATTATGATATGGACATGTTCATACATCAACATCCAGAGTAATCCGCTGTTAGGAGAGAATTCCTGGGCTTGAGTCAGAGATTTTTCAAACCATTCCTTCTTTATAAGCTGTGTATTGTTCCTTCTTCCGTTGTTTAAGGCAAGTTGACCTATCCTTGCAAGATCGCGGGGATGGAGCAGCAGATCGGCCATGCCGACAGGGTTGCCTGCCTCATCGGTTGACCAATGGTACTCGTCGATACCGAGTTTCGAAAAAACCGTCTCATACAAATAGGCATCGATTTTTTTACCTGACGCTTGTTCGACGATGCCGGGCAGGAGGTTTACCGCTTTGTTATTATATGCGAAGTTGGTGCCCGGAGGGTTGTCAAGTTCAGCCGCAAGTGCAAGTTGCACGAAATCAGGAGCTGGGTAGATTTCTTTGTGTGCATTGGGATGATTTTGCAGTCCGGAGGTGTGATTTAGGAGATGACGAATAGTGATGTAGTTCTTTTGTCCCTGATTCCATTCCGGATACAAAGTATGTACCGGTTGATCAAGAGAGTCGAGTTTTCCGTCGGTAAGTAAGCGCCCGATCGCGAGTCCGACGATGGGTTTGGTCACCGACATTGTGTAAATAAGAGTATCGCCGTAATTTGAATACCATTCGATAATAGGTTCGCCGTTGTGTAAAATCAGTAATGCATCTGAATTCGTTTCACGCGCCCGTTCGAAGAGGATCTCGAAATCAGATGGATTAAAGCTATTATTCTGAGATTGGATATGAAACGTGAAGAAGAATAACAATATCAGGATATTGAAGATTGTATAACGGTGCATCATAGAATGTCTCCTCAAAGCATTTTAAGAAACATACGTACTTTACATATGAGTTTGTACGAATCCGTAACAACTATGTTTCAAAGAAAAAGCAAATTATATGCGCAATGCCCGGTCGAAGTCTTCTTTCAGATCGTTGATATCCTCGATTCCTGTCGAGATACGTATCATCCCGGGCGTAACGCCGTGTAATTCGAGTTCAGCTTCAGTCATATTTATATGTGATGAGTAGACAGGAATACTGACGAGTGTCTCAACCCCGCCCAGGCTCATTGCGTTAAGGGCGATCTGCAAATTATCGACAACCCGTGCAGCACGGTCGGCTCCGCCGTTTACTTCAATGGTTACCATCCCGCCGAAATGCCGCATTTGTTTTTTTGCTGTTGTGTGTTGGGGATGCGATTTCAGACCGGGATACAATACCCGCTTTACTTTCGGATGGGTTTCAAAATATTTGGCAAGGGCAAGGGCATTCTCGTTTTGTTTTTCAACACGCAGGGGAAAGGTCTTCAAACTTCGATGTAATAAATACGATACAAACGGATCGATCGACCCGCCGTATGATTTTGCAGCCTGCCGGATTCTTTTTGTAATAACTTTTCGTGTTGCAACCACTCCGCCAATGAGATCGCTGTGCCCGCCGATATATTTACTGGTACTTTCCACGACAATATCGGTGCCGAAGTTGAACGGCTGTTGATTGACAATGGTGGCGAATGTGTTGTCTACCATGATAAAAATATTGCGTGAGAATTTTTCTTCAGCATTGTGAACATTACTCACCAGCTTTTTTAGATCGACTATTTCGAGAGACGGATTGGTGGGTGTCTCGGCAAATATCAGTGCCGTTTGTTCATTGATCATCTTCTTCATCTGGGTAAGATTTTGAGGATCGAAGTACCGGACGGTTATGCCGAGCTTCGGCAGTTCGTCTCTGAAAAAACGGTAGGTCCCGCCGTATAACGACGGCGTGCTTAAAATCTCCTGACCGCTTTTGACCAGCGTGAGGATGGTCGTTGTAATTGCCGACATACCGCTTGCACAGAGTACGGCATCCTCGGCATCCATCAGCAGCGCAAGACTTTGCTGAACATCGTCAGTCGTGGGGTTGTGGTAGCGGCCATAAGCGTATACCGATTCGTCGCCTTCGGCAAATTTTATCGCTTCTTCGGTTTTGGTGAAACGATAAGTGCTTGTCTGATGTATCGGAAGACTTACCGATCCGGTTCGGGGATTGATGTCCATTCCGTGGATAGCTTTCGTTGCAAGGTGGAGCGAGTACGGAGATTTTTTGTTTTTCATAGCTCATTTACTATAATGTTTATGAGTGTTAAGCCACAAAATCACTAAAACACAAAAGGTAATATAAGGATAATTTTTGAAAGATTCAGTGAGGTTATCACATTGTGCTCTAAATGTGTTGGGGCGTTCCGGTGGAACGCCCTTACGGATTACCTTCAGCATTTTGCATAATCGGGAACCATTCATAAGGACGTTACCCCGACAATCAATTTACACACAGCAGATAAATTCCACGTTACTGTCGGGGTAAGACCCTACGGACAACGTATGCCCATTCAATCCATTCACGTAAACATGCACTCGTCCTTTATTCAGATGGAGGCCATTTCCCTATACACTTTCCTTCGCTCAAATGGTCTCCATCATCGCAGACGATACCTGAACCAGGAAAACCCGAACTCCAATCCCACAACCCATCCCCGGGCGCCGAGTTCGAGTGAGTTATATTCGGCATTGATGGTAAGATGGTAGCCGTCAAAAAGCATATTATATGAAAGTGATGCAACTGTGTATGCTCGTTTACTTACTATGTGGTGTAATTCAAGTTGTATATAATGTGTACTCCAGAAGGTAGATGACCGGTCGGGCATATCCGGATCAAATGAACTATATACTACATATCTGCCTTCAATACCCGGTGTCACACCCCACCCATCAAATTCCAGATTTGTTTCACCGCGTTCGGGCATAATACGGTCACTGGTGTGGCCTGCCGAGAGCATCGGTGCTGCGGTCCATCGTGCTTGTCTTTCCTGAAACATCCATCCACCGCCAAACCGTAAAAAAGAGACAAGCGACTGCGGGAAATCTTCGCCGCCCATATGTCTGATACCTGCGATCGTGTATCTGCCACTCGTATAAAAGTTACCGATGATTGCATTTGCCCCGGCTCCGATACGCCAGCTCCAATGCGGAACCGAACCCGGTTCATACTGTTGTGATCCGGATGTCATCTCAAAGAAAACACGGCCACCCTGCATTGAATACTCCGGTTGTTCCTGTGCGGGTACCTGTGAAGTAGTTACTAAGAGTATAAGTAGTGAGTAGAAGAATTTCATTGGTTAATTATAATGAAAATTTTTACTGTTCTCAATGTCAATCGGTTAATGAGACCTGACAGGTTTCCAAAACCTGTCAGGTCTTTAACTCAGGATCGCCCTTACGAATAATCATCCATCCATGCAATCCTTTCATTCTCCATCGTGCACCTGTGCAGTTTTCTTGCTCATTCCGGCAGACCCGGCTCAACCATAATTACCTTCTCCCGTGATAGTACGACCGTTCCCGGCGGATCGCCCTTCCGTTTCCGCACATATTTCCGGTCGGTCATTGCAACGGGTACGAGCTTCGATGTCTTCATCTTGCTGTAATATGCCGCGATCGATGCCGCCTGTTGCACTGCTTCTTTCGGTACGCTGTCTTTACTCCCGCCGGTTTTCAATACTACGTGTGAGCCGCTGGCACCTCGTGCGTGAAACCAGAGATCGTGCGGTTTTGCATACTTCATTGTGAGCAAATCGTTATTCGTGTTGCTTTTGCCCGCCCATACTTCATAATCACCGGCCACACGAAAAGTGCGGAAGGGAATTTCTTCTTTCGAATCCTTTGTCATACGTATTCCGATGGATGTCAATATCTTTTGATTGTTTCTGAAAAACGATTTCAATTCTTTCGGGTCGTCGATCGAGTCAAGTTCATCGATAAGATTTTCTAATGTATGCAATCTTTTTTCAACCGATGAGGCGCGGCGTTCTGCTTCTTTTCGTGCTCCGCGAGCTTTTCTTGCTTTATCAAAATACCGTTCGGCATTTTGGATAGTTGATAGCTTGGGATCGACCTGTATTTTAATTGTTGTATCGCTGTCGGCAATGTCCCGTAACTCTATTGTTTGTTTGCCTTTGGTCTCTTCGTGAGGATATGCCATTAACACCGTTCCGATATGTTCATACTCGGTCGACCGGTCACCCTGCGATAGTTCCTTGTTGATTGCATTAACGGCACGTTCTGCTTTTTTCAGTTCATTCGAAAGCCTTGTGTGAATTTCTTTCTTATCGTTTTCGATATTTCTTTTTTTGTGTGAAACATTCACAAACATCCGCACTGCATCGGAACAGGATTGAAACGGTCGCTCCGGTTTACCGTAGTGTTGTGCAAGATGGATCAGCCCCATCTCGACCGGTGTGTCGTTTTCGTAGTATATTCGCGGCGACGGTTCGTTCAGTTCTTCCATTATTTCAACAAAGCTATTCCAGAGATCGGTGCATGCTTCAGGTGCAATGTCCTGAATTTTGGTATCAAGATCTATTCCGGATCGGACAGCAAGCTCCCGGTGAAGCGGTGCACCGAATAATACCAGCCGTTTCTTCAGCGAGTCCTTAAGCGTTGAATCTCTATAAGTAAAAATATACTCTTGAAATTTTTCATAGCTGTCGGGGGCCTGCGGTACTTCTTTCGGTGTCTCGATATATTTGCCTGCAATATCTTTTGTACGTAAAAACGAATCGAGGATGACCCCATCCTCGCCTGTTTCATATACATTGGAGCGGGCACCGAATAATTGGATAACAACAAGTGTCACATCATCGAGAAACATTGTAATGTGCCGGTCGGAAGGGTGGAGTTCGATATGTGAAATTTTTTTTCCGCGGATGTTCGGCAGCGTATCGAAAGTATTTTTACGTGCCCGGCGCACCATGTCACGCAGGTACAGAAAATTCTGACGGGGTTCACAGGAAATAATGATACTTTTTTTCTCCGAGCCCGATGAGGTTATCACAAGCCGGTTGCGCTCCTGGGTGTAGCATTCGGTGATTTCGGCTTCCCTGAGATATGGAACCGCTTCCCGGATTATTTCCCGTAAGGTATAGTAATTATTGATCATAGGTCACGTATTCCACATTTTTTGTAAAAGTTAGCAAAAACAGTGCCAGTGGGCAAATTTTGCTGTGGAAATAATGTGGAAAACTCTGTCGTTTTGTGGAGTTCTGTGTGCAAAGGTTGTGTGAAAAACAACCGGTTACCGTATGGATAATATAACGTTTTTTTCATATATTAGCTATCTTAGACACACTTACAGCGAGCAATATGATATTAAGTATGACCGGCTACGGCCGGGGCGAAGCACAAGGCGGAAAATACACCGCGATCACCGAAGCCAGAAGCGTCAATAACAGATTTCTCGAGGTATCAGTCCGTGCCCCGAAAGTAATTGCATTACGCGAGCAGGAATTGAAAGAGATTTCCAGGCGGTATCTTTCCCGGGGTAAGGTAAACATTACGATCACCCTTGAAACGGCAGATGATGGGGCAGTTCCTATAAAAGTGAATCCGCCGCAGGCAAAAGCATATTATCATTTGCTGAATGATTTAAAAAAAACACTGAAGCTTCGTGAGTCGATCAAAATAGAACACCTCTTACAATTCTCCGAAATCTTTGATGCCGATTCGGAGGACTCGCTACCCGATGAAGAGTGGGATGCAGTTGTCAGGTCGGTCGATGAAGCTCTACAGCAACTGCAAACAATGCGCAAGAACGAAGGTGCCGAGCTTGAAGTCGATATGAAGCAGCGGCTGGAGAATATCGGACGTTCGGTGGATCGAATAGAAGCTAAATCCAGGGAGCGTATTCCCGAAGAACGTGAGCGGTTGCGTGAGCGTGTGTACCAGCTCCTTAATTCAGATGAAGTTGATGAGCAACGGCTTGAACTTGAACTGGTTTTGCTTTCCGATAAGCTGGATGTGACCGAGGAATGTGTGCGCTTACGGTCGCACCTGAAATATTTCAACGATGCAATCGATTCGAATGATCCGAGCGGACGCAAATTGAATTTCCTCATTCAGGAAATGCATCGTGAGATCAATACCATTGGCTCGAAGGCAAGCGATACCGAAATTTCACAATTGGTGATCGGCATGAAAGAAGAAATCGAGCGGATACGTGAACAAATTCAGAATATCGAATGACACACGGGCGTGGAAAACTTATTGTAATTTCAGCTCCGAGCGGATGCGGAAAGACAACAATCACCAATGCATTATTACGGCGTAACCCGGAGTTTATCTTTTCGGTATCGGCAACGACGCGGACGAAGCGTCGCAATGAAGTACACGGGAAGCATTATTTTTTTCTGACGGAGGATGAGTTCCGGAAGGCGATTGACAATAATGAGCTAGTTGAGTGGGAAGAGATTTACGGTGATTGCTACGGTACATTAAAACGTGTTATTGATGAGGCACTTGAGAGCGGAAAAGTGATATTATTTGATATTGATGTTAACGGCGGACTGTCAATCAAGAAACATTATCCCGACGACACGGTGCTTATCTTTATTAAACCACCGAGCCTTGAAGATTTAAAAAAACGGCTTCGAGGGCGAAAAACGGAAGGGGTAGAGCAATTAGAACGCCGGCTTCAAAGGGTACCAATGGAACTTGAGAAAGGGAAATTGTTTGATTATTCGATAGTGAATGACGATCTTGATAAAGCTATTCATGAAGTTAATAAAATTGTACACAATGAAATACATTCAGTTACTAATTAGGAGAGATTTGCTATGGCGGTAAAACCAATTAATCTGGAGGAACTCGAAGCAGCAAGTTCGAGCTTGTATGAAGCGATCGTGGCTATGGGCAAACGTTCACGACAATTGAACGAGGAATTAAAAATTCAATACAATCAGCGTATTGAACAATTAGCTGCACAGCCGACGGGTGATTCTGAAGAGGGTGAAGACGGAGTAAATCCGGATCAGGTTCGTATCAGTGTGGAGTTTGAGAAACTGCCGAAACCGACCGAGCTCTCAATTGCAGAATTCCTTCGCGGTGATATTGAATTCCGCTATAAAGAAGAGGACGAGGAAGAGTAAGCGTCCGGTTTATTATGTAGTTTAAATTTATGGTTCCTGTACCATGCTAAAAAATAAAAAAATACTGCTTGGTGTAACCGGCGGCATTGCCGCATATAAGGCGGCATACATAGTACGGGAGCTCAAACGTCTGGGAGCCGATGTGCGGGTTATAATGACGCACTCGGCTACTCAATTTATTACACCGCTGACGCTTTCTACGCTGTCACAGCATGAAGTCATCGTATCCCTCTGGCCAAAATCGACGCACGAGAGCACCGATCTCGGAGTAAAACACGTCGACCTCGGACTCTGGGCGGATCTGACGCTCATTCTTCCAGCTTCGGCTAATACGATTGCAAAACTTGCAACCGGCATCGCCGACAACGCACTAACATCAACCGCACTTTCTATTCGTTGTCCGTTACTCATTGCACCCGCGATGGACCTTGATATGTACCGGCATCCGGCAACCCAAAACAACATCGGTGTATTACAGGATCGCGGCTGCATTATCATCGAACCGGAAACCGGTGAACTTGCAAGCGGTTTGAGCGGTCCCGGTAGATTACCCGAACTCCAGCCGATACTTGAGAAAATTGAATCGGCACTTGCCGGTACTCAAAAAGATCTCTCCGGTGTGCAGGTACTTGTGACGGCAGGACCCACGTACGAAAAGATAGATCCTGTCAGATTTATCGGTAATCGATCATCGGGTAAAATGGGATATGCAATTGCAAAAGCGGCGGTACAGCGCGGTGCGGATGTCACGCTCATCAGTGGTCCGTCATCACTCGAAACACCGCAGGGAGTGCAGCGTATCGATGTTGAATCTGCAGCGGAAATGTTTGGGGCAGTTCAACGGGAATATGAACGTCATCAGTTCATCATTATGGCTGCAGCAGTTGCTGATTTTCGCCCGGCGTCCTCTGAAAAACAAAAAATTAAGAAAACAAATGACCGGGATGTACCGGAAATAAAGCTCGAACAGACAGATGATATACTCAAGTTTATCGGTGACCATAAGGATGAACGCACCGTGATCGGTTTTGCACTTGAAACTGAAAATGAACTCGCACATGCACGCGAAAAATTAGAGAAGAAAAAGCTGGACTATATCGTGATCAATAATCCAACCAGAGAGGGATCGGGATTCGGGAGCGATACAAATGAGATACAAATTCTCGACAAAAACGGAAAAGTAAAAGAGTATCCTTTGATGAGCAAGTTCGAAGCTGCACACAAAATACTGGATTGTATCAATGGATGATAAAGTATCAAATCTAGTCGACGATGTTAAACGGTTTTTGAAGTTTCAATCCGAGTTGTCGGGCGGATTATTGTACCTGAATACGCAGAATGAAAAAAAGCAAGAAAATACGACCAACATACAACCGGAGGATAAACCAACGAAACAAGAAAGCGAAAATACAGCTGGCTATGAAACCACAACAAAATTAACAACAGGCAGAACATCACCGGTTACGCAATCACTGTTTGCCGTGCACGAAGATTGGATGAGTGCAGACACCGTGGATTTTTTAAACGAGCAGATCTGTACCTGTATGAAATGTCCGCTCGGGAAGACGCGAACAAAATTCGTGTTCGGTGTAGGTAATCCAAATGCTGATATCATGCTGATCGGCGAAGCTCCCGGTGCCGATGAGGACCGCCAGGGTGAACCGTTCGTCGGTCGTGCCGGACAATTGTTAAATAAAATACTTGAAGCAGTGGGGTTGCAGCGTGAGGAAGTCTATATATGCAACATTCTAAAATGCCGTCCGCCGAATAACCGCGATCCGCAGCCGATGGAAGTGGAGCAGTGTGAGCCGTATCTTCATAAACAAATTGAACTTATTAAACCGAAGATCATTCTTGCACTCGGCCGCATCGCGGGGCAAACGCTTTTACGGACGGGCGATCCGTTGGGTTCGTTACGCAGCCAGATACACGATTATCTTGGAATCCCGATGATCATAGTGTATCACCCCGCAGCGCTGCTCCGCAACCCGAACTTTAAAAAGACGATGTGGGAGGATATGAAGGCGTTCAGGAATTATTATGGTTCATTAATACACGATTAATAAAAATTATTAGATTTCAAAATGGCAGAAATATATCCAACACAAAAACGACAAACGGAATCCGATAGTTACCGAAGCGAAGGACGTGTGCCGCCGCAGGCGGTCGATGTCGAGATGTCGGTGCTCGGAGCAATGCTTATCGAAAAAGAAGCGATTGCTCGCGCGCTTGATCTTTTAAACGAAGATGCGTTCTACAAAGAAGCGCATCGGCTTATCTTCCAGGCTATGGTTGCTTTGTTCGATCGTAGTGAGCCGGTTGATCTTGTGACGCTTACCGAGGAACTTCGCCGCCGGGGTGTGCTCGAGAAAGTCGGCGGCTCATATTACCTGACCGAGTTAACAAATCGCATCCCCTCTGCCGCCAATATTGAATACCACGCGAAGATCGTTCTCGAAAAAGCCCTGATGCGGCAGCTTATTGCATCCTCAAATGAAGTATCGGGCAGAGCATATGAGGACTCCGAAGATGCATTCGATCTTCTCGACGAAGCCGAACAGAAAATATTTAAAATATCCGAACAGCATCTCAAACGAAGTTTCATCTCAATGAATCAAGCGCTTCATCAAACAATGGAGATGCTTGAGAGCATTCACGGTAAGCACAGCGGCATTACCGGTGTACCGTCCGGATTTACCGCACTTGATAATATATTGGGTGGATTTCAGAAATCCGATTTCGTCGTTGTTGCCGGAAGACCTGCGATGGGGAAAACTGCTTTTGTTCTTTCGGCGGCGCGTAATGCTGCGGTAGAGTACGATGTGCCGGTTGCGTTCTTTAGTCTTGAGATGTCATCGCAACAGCTCGTACTTCGTCTCATATGTGCAGAAGCGCGGGTCGATCAACATAAAGTACGTACCGGTCGTTTACC
The DNA here is from genome assembly GCA_003568415.1 of Ignavibacteriales bacterium. Classification (GTDB taxonomy): domain Bacteria; phylum Bacteroidota; class Ignavibacteria; order T3Sed10-11; family T3Sed10-11; genus T3Sed10-11. The sequence goes on along the minus strand of PWXV01000292.1, from coordinate 17,764 downwards.
TGAAGATCAATGGCAGTACTTAAGTACCAGAATCGGAAAACTTGCCCGGGCAAAATTATTCATCGACGATACTCCGTCCCTCGGGATACTTGAACTGCGTGCAAAAGCCCGGCGTCTCAAAGCAGAACATAATATCGGCCTGGTTGTAGTCGATTATCTTCAGTTAATGCAGGGGCCGAAAGGTTTGGACAGCCGCGAGCGTGAAATCTCAGCGATTTCCCGTTCTTTAAAAGCACTTGCAAAAGAGCTCGATGTGCCGGTGTTAGGATTATCGCAGTTAAACCGTGCGGTAGAAGCACGGAGCGATAAACGGCCGCAGCTTGCCGATTTACGTGAAAGCGGCGCAATCGAACAGGACGCAGACGTCGTCGCGTTTGTACATCGGCCTGAATCGTACGGCATTAAGGAAGAGGGTGGAGAATCTACCGAAGGTATTGCCGAGATCATAGTCGGTAAACAGCGTAACGGACCTGTGGATACGGCGCGAATGTCGTTTATCAAGTCATACGCACGGTTCGAGAATCTGGCACTCAAACAATTCACCGGCTATCAGCCGGCAGACAGTTCCGAAGAGGATGAAGGACCGGCACCATTTTAATAATCGCATACATAAAATGTAATGCCAAAGAAAATACTAGTTGTCGACGACGAAAAAGACATCGTTGAGATGTTAAAGTATAACCTCGAGAAAGAAGGTTATTCGGTCATATCTGCACTGAATGGTATACGGGCTCTTGAACAGGCACGGGAGAACAAACCGGATCTCATTTTACTCGATATTATGATGCCCGAGATGGATGGATGGGAAGTATGCAAGCAGTTGATGAAGGATGAACGTACTTCGACTATTCCCGTTATATTTTTAACGGCAAAAGGATCGGAGGTCGATGAGGTCGTCGGACTTGAACTCGGCGCTGATGATTATATCATAAAACCGATCAGTATCCGTAAACTGATCGCACGGGTAAAGACTGCGCTGCGACGAAAAGAAATCCTCGACACACCCGGAGAGACAGTGCAGGATATACTATCGATTGAAGGCATGGAAATTAATATACCCAATTATACCGTTAAGATTGGTAAACAGGAATTAGTTTTACCGAAGAAAGAATTTGAAACACTGGTGTATCTTGCAAGCCATCGCGGGAGAGTTATTTCACGCGAAGTATTATTAAATGCGGTATGGGGAGAAAATGTCGTTGTCGTCGACCGAACCGTCGATGTTCATATCCGTAAAATCCGCGAGAAGCTCAGTGAATATGGCAATTACATTGAAACAGTTAAAGGTGTGGGATACCGCTTTAAAATGTAGGATATGAAAAAGATCCGGTCAAAAATTACGCTCACCTATGTTGTGCTAACCTTTGTTGTGGTAGTGGCGTTGGGTATTACTTCCAGTGTTAAGATAGAATCATATTTTCATGACCGTCTCGTTACCAGTCTTGAGACACTTGCAAACGTAGTCTCGCTTATAATACAGGAAGAATCTATTGTCGATGCGCAACAGATTGACAGCAGAATAAAAACTATTGCAGAACTCGAAACTGTACGTATATCGGTGATTAGTGCCGACGGAACTGTGATTGCCGACTCGGATGTACCCTTCGAGCAAATTACCGAAGTGGAAAATCATTTTAACCGTCCCGAAATACGTATAGCTATGAGTGAAGGAACGGGGGTGGTGAAGCGGGAAAGTGCAACAGTTGACCGCGAGTTTATGTATGTTGCACGGCGAATTTCACACGACCCATCAACCGAACTGCTAACTACCGTTCATATTATTCGAATTGCTGCCCCGCTTGATGATGTACACCGGAATGTGAACGAAATACGATCAATAATTTTTATTGCTGGATTAACGGTATTGCTTTTAGTCCTTGCTGTCAGTGTTGTGCTTTCCCGGAAAATCTCTGAACCGATAGTTGATCTTGCAAAAAGTGTTGAAGATATCCGTCAGGGCAAACTTGAAAAACGGGTCGAGATTCGTACCGACGATGAGGTCGGTATGGTTGCCCGGACGCTCAACGATTTACTCGATAAAGTAAATACCGATATCGGAAGAATGAAGAAGCTTGAGAAATTCCGGAGCGAGTTTCTCGGTAACGTATCGCACGAACTTCGCACCCCTATTTTTTCATTGCAGGGATATATTGAAACGCTGCTTGACGGAGCAGTCGATGATGTGGAGGTAAACCGCGAGTTTCTTCAAAAAGCATATTCACACGCTACGCGGCTTAATAATCTACTCGGAGATCTGATTAACATCTCCCAGATCGAGTCTGGTGAGATGAAAATGAGCTTCCATAATTTTCCGGTGAAGGAGTTTCTAGAAAACGTGATACGTGAAATGCACCCCGTTGCCGAGCAGCATCATATAGTCTTGCGCGGCCGTTATCCGGTTAATGCAGATGCAGTACAGGCATATGGCGATAAGCAACGGTTGCTTCAGGTAATGCGTAATCTTGTTGACAACGCAATTAAATATAATAAACCGTACGGTGAAGTAATAGTTAGTTTTGAGCAAAAAAAAGAAACAGTGCGGATAAAAGTCAGCGATACCGGTATCGGTATTGCCGAAGAACACCAGCCGCGCATTTTCGAACGGTTTTACAGAGTTGATCGTGACCGGTCGCGGGAAGTGGGCGGCACGGGTCTCGGCCTTGCCATTGTAAAACATATCATTGAAGCTCATGGCAGTAAAATCAATGTATCCAGTACTTCCGGTAAGGGAAGTACGTTTTCGTTTGAATTAAAAAATAATTAGGGGATATTCAAGCGTATATAATGTTCTAATTGGTGATGTTGATTGTTTGCCTCCTGCCCCCCCGGTAAGCCGTAAATAGCTTGCAATAAGTTAGTCATTTACTATATGTCATTAACTGATAAATTATTCCGACATGTCGGAATAATCAATAACTGCCAATGACATTAGCAGAAACTTGTTACGCTTCTGACTCCCCTTCTCCGCCTGAGCGGAGAAGGGGTCGGGGGATGAGGCGTTAGCGGTTTGCGCAAAGTCTGTCATTAGCAGCAGCCGCGACTAGTCGGGGAGGGGTGATAGCGATGGTTACCATGTCATTGGCAGCGGAGTCGAGGAATGCAAGTCAGGGGAAAATGTATTTTCCCGAACGTGTTGACACTGGTATGTTGAAATCATAAATTTCAAATAATCGATAAACCATAAACACGGAGGAAATCGCTCATGGCTGAACCGAATGAACCCTTTGACTTTGAATACGAAGATGACGATGAAATCTGGGATGAATATCGATGGGAGCGTTTTAAACAGCAGTCCGATATGCGTTCGGAGAAATACCGTCAATTATTAGAAAAATATATGGATCATCCCGACCGTGATAAGATCATTGCAAAGGAAATGGGATGGGATGATCTGCTCGAAGATCTCGAAGCCCTCGAACGCGGGGACATTCCGGATGATGAGGACGAGGATATGGATGGTATCTATGACGAGGATATCGACGAAGGTGATGAATGGAAACAATCAACCGGTTATAAAGAAGACGATGCTGATTCCGTAAAGGATCTTCCCGTGTATCAAAAAGCGTATCAGTACAGTCTCGATGCACATAAGCTCGTAAAACAAATCGGTGAGAATCGACGTGAAGAAGTTATATCTGAATTTATCGGTGCGGCGATACTACCCGCCGCAAAGATCGCGGGCGGATATGCGATGGGATTCGAAATGCAATTTCTCGGCGGTAATATTGCTAATTGCAAGCGAGGACTTGCCGCGGCAAACCGTATGTTGAATGCTTTGGATATAATGCTTGAAGAAGGGATTATCGACAGGGATGTGTACGATGAATACTATCGCCGAGGAAAAGAAGTAAGGGATGAACTTGAATTATATATCACAGAATTACGTGATCGATTCAAAAGGTGAATTGAGTGAAATAAAAAAAGCGCATAGCCCTTGCGGACTATGCGCTCGATTTAATTTAATCAATTGCTATTGATTAGTTAAATATATACCGTACACCGAACTGAGCACTCCAGGTATTAGCAATGCTTATATTTCTTCTGAAGCTTTCAGTCGGAGGTGAATCCGAGCCGGGTGCATTATTTAGAGTAAAGGTTGCATTACCGTTCTCATCAGCACCAGCAAAGTTCAACAAGCTCGACTGTACCGGTGACTGGGATACACCCCATTCACTATTTAGAAGGTTGGTCAGATTTAGCACATCAAATGTCAGCTGTAATTTGTGTGCACCGAATATGCTTAAATCCTGAGAGATCCTCATGTCGACACGATGCACCCAGGGTAATTTGGCGCCGTTTCTTTCAGTTATCTCACCGCGCATGTTGCTTAAGTAAGGATCCTGGTTAATGAATGCATCGAGAGCGGCCCACTGATCATCTACCGACATTCCGTCTTCTCTTTCGACGAGCTGGGCCTCCTCAATATTTCGGGGTACATGCATCAGACGAAGGCTACCGTCGCCGAAGGCGCCCGAATAGGTATAGCTGTATCTGCCCCATTCATTGCCGATATAGAGGAAAGATATTCTCGTCAGATAATCTCTGCTGAATACTCGTGTATCGTAAGCTACCTGAGCGACAATTTTATTGGGCTGATCGAATCTCGAAAAGCCTAATTCAGGATCGTTCCGATCTCTTCTCACAACATCCGGCCAGAGTGATTGTGCCTGTGAGCCGCCAATAAGACCATATTCACGGGAACGACTCATTGTGTAATTGATGCTTGTAAACAATCCGAAGTCGAACATTTTTTCGAGACCGAGATTAAGCGATATATAGGAACCTTTGTCGATGTTAGTCAAATAATAAACTTCTCGTAAAGGTGTTCCCTCTGCGCCCGGTAATGATTGTGTATAGAGCGGGTAATCATGGCCTGCTACACTCACAACCTGGCCGGTCGGTTGGTTAGCAAGGTTGACAGCGAGCGGACTGTTGAAATCAACCGAATATATAAGCTCTGCGGTACCGACAATATCATACGGGAGCATCTGGTCGATAGCAATATTAGATCTCCAGACTTGTGGCAGACGGAAATCATCCGCAGTAATGTTGATCTGGTTTGGAATTTCGGCATCCAATGTTGCGGGATCCGGCCGGTAATAATTTACATCCGGTTGAAATCCTTCCCATTCAGGATTGCCATCAACACCCCAATCGTCTGCAAAATATCCGCGCTGACCTCTCATGACACCGTTGGCATTGATCTGGTTTGAAATCCAGACGAACGGAAGACGTCCTGAGAATACGCCTGTTCCACCGCGGAGCTGAGTTTGTCTATCACCCCGTACATCCCAGTTAAACCCGATACGTGGGGAGATAAGCGGATTCATACTCGGGAATTCACTTACATCGGGTGTAATATTGCTACCGCCTTGTGGATTTGGAATAGAGAGATTCATAGCTTCAACCGCCGGGTTTCTTGGTGCATCTACCGGATAAAATGGCAGATCGATTCGTAATCCAGCAGTCAATCTCAGATTTGGATTTACCTGGAATTCATCCTGAACATACAACCCAAGCTGAGCAAAGTTAACTTCATCAAGAGGGAGTGTTGTCGGATTATTTTCATCATAGGTAAAACCGATAGCAAAGTGTGACGGACGTACGCTCAGATCCTGTTGGATTACGGAACGAACGAAGTCATCGTATGATTGATACCGGTACCATGAATTCCAAACAGGGTTAAACGCGTTTGCAAATGTCATATATTCAAAACTTGCACCTGCGGTAATGGTATGTCTTCCGGTAAAGTAGGTAAGAGTATTTGAAATGCTCAGAACATCATTTTCCAATAAATTACCTACGGTAAAGAGTTCATTGCCCATTGACATATAATAGAGTAACGTACCACCTTCGTCCGGTTCAAGTACTTCGATCATCGGGAATGTATCACCACCAGGTACACTTCTTTGCGGATCGGTGATCCAGGTATACCCGACATTGAAACTGTTGGCAAGATTCTCACTTATTATTGAGTTTACCTCACCGACAATCGAGGTGATTATATTGTCAACTGAATAATGACCGTTGCGGAAGGTTATCGCTTCCGGTCCAAACCTGTTGGTATGGCGGTACCGTTCGGAAGCTGGGAAACCACGGATACTATTTCCGTTGATTGTAACATCGTTAAATGCATCATATCTGTTAAATCGTACCATTGCACGATGGTTATTATTGATATTCCAGTCAACCCGGAAGTTTAACCGGAGTGCTTCATCGCCGAATGGGATACTTTCAAAACTACCGGTATTATAACCATAATTAGCAGACATCTGATCTCTAACAAACTCTGCCTGTTCGATCGGTACCCTTGAAATCTGTGCTCCATCGGGAGTTTGACCCGATCTTAAAGCAAGTCGATTATCTCCCGGATTGTCTGCTTCTTCCTGTTCAACGGAAGCAAAGAAGAATAATCTGTCTCTCATAATCGGTCCGCCGACTGATACACCCCGCACCGATGTAAAAGAATCTGCAATGTTTAATTCATTGTCGCCGATTTTATCACCGACAAGGTCCTGATTTCGATAGTATTGATAAAGAGTACCACGATAGGTGTTTGTACCGCTTTTGGTGATTGCATTAACGCTTGCACCTGTAAAACCGCCCTGACGTACGTCATAAGGTGCAAGATTAATTTGAATCTCTTCTATAACATCCAGGCTTACCGGATTTCCTCCGGCAAACTGAGAAGTTCCTAATCCAAAATTGTTATTATAAACGTTACCATCTATAGTATAATTGTTAAAACGCTGGTCACGTCCCGCGAAACTGGTGCCGCTGCTTTGCGGGGTTAGTCTTGTCAGGTCGTTGATCGATCTGTCAATGGTGGGTAAATTAAGAATTCTATCGGAGGTGATATTTGTCGAAGCGCCTGTTCTCTCCTGATTGAATATCCGGTCTTCAAGCGCCGTAACAACAATATCTCCCAGCTCGATAGCTTCTGAGGTTAGGGTCGCCCGTTGGTTATATGTATCCCCCAGCGTCAGATATACATCCTCGACAACATGCGAGCGATGACCTACAAAAGAAAAGGTAATCGTATACGGCCCGCCTACACGCATATTGGGAATCCTGTAATTGCCGTCGGTCCTGGTGCTTGCGCCGTAGGTCGAACCGGTTGGAACGTGTACGGCGACGACATTGGCTCCCGGAAGCGGGTTCCCGTCCTGGTCGTGTACCGTTCCGTGGATTGCTGCCGTTGTGACACCCTGTGCAAGCACAATTTCTCCTGCTGCAAGCAGAATCACAAAGGCGAGCAATGATATCCCGAGAAAACGGGGTAAAGAGACTTGCATAGTATAGCTCCTTTTTGTTAATGTATAGTTACTGGATATAATAGATGTACGTTATTGTCTGCAGTATGTAAGTCTTGATACTGCAAACGGATAGTTTTCGGAATTAATTTAACTCTACGTTTATAGTGAGATGGTTCTATGCGACGAGAAAGCTTGCCACATTAAACTATCAGAACTGCTATTACTAATTGATAAAGCTACAGAACAATTCCTAAAAAAACAAGAGTAATTTATTAAGTTATTGTTAATTCGAAAAATGACGTAACTAATTAATATATAATGGCTTACGTGCATTCGCAATTAAACTTATTTTGCTCTTCGTGCTTCGATGAACGATTTTACGGAGAGGATTACAAAGAACAAACAAAGTATTGCCATCAATGCCTGAACGGTTACTGCCTCAGCCCGTTCCACTTGTGTGCCGGTTAACATCGATATGAATTGGAATAATCCGTTGATAGTTCCAAGAAAACCAATGAGTGCCAGAGCTGCTGCTCCGTGCATGGCATGTTTGTAATAGTTCTCGTTTTGGGCGAGCAGACCAAGAATTAAAAATGGTATACCAAAAAATGTTGGAATTAAGGCGGTTACACTCTCAGCACTCAGTCCGAAATAAGCAATTAATCCAAGTAGGATGAAGATTATACTTAAAACTATTGTTAGTTTTGCCATAAAGCAGGAGCTCTCTCTATTAGATTGGGGAAGTTACTATTTGTCGGAAAATATACATAAATTTGTACTAAATTGCTATACCAGATAATTGCATTTTTCATTGTAAGTATGTACACTAATTGGTATACTTTGTATATATCATACTATTATGATCATGGATAGTTTTATTTCTACATATGTCATTCTTTTTCTTTTACCGGGGGCGATTATTGCACTGGCATTTATACATTCTTATCTAACCCGTGAGGAAGGGGAGTGACACTATTAAAATGTAAGTCCCAAAAAATCGAGCCCGTAGTGTGTGCCCGCAGTGAGTATGCCTGTCCATAGTAACAAACTCCAGAACATCCAGAATAGTATTGAACTGCGTGATGTTTTTGTGAGCAAAGCGATGATTGCTGCAAGATGAACTCCTGTCACAATCGGCGCAAGTAATGCTAATCCGGGTAGTCCGTATTTCTCCCAGATCTTTCGTCCTAACTTCCTCCTACGTGAACCCTGGCTACTACTGTTTGGAACGTTTTGTTGAAAACCTTTTTGTTTTCTTCCTGCGTCTCGCCATTGCTCCCACTTTTCATATAAATATACTATGCCGAGTATCGGGAGAAAGTTACCTATAAAAGCAACGACAGCTACTGCTAAAGGAGGTAAACCGGCTGCAATAGCAGGAGGAATGACGAACAGAATTTCAACCCATGGTGTTGCGGAGAGAAGGAAGATAAGGATATATTCCCACATGGTATCAACTGAAAAATAAAAACTGAAAACCGTACATTATATATATATCCCATACCACACTCCATCGGGTCGGACACGGACAGCAGGAGCAGGAAATCTGATATGATCAAGCCCTTCCCACAATCTGCGTAACAGCCAGCTTCTTCCGGGTAGTGCCTCAAAGTTCCAATCGAGACCGAGATAAAATTCGGTATGCTCTCGCATCGGTCCTAACGACCAGCCCCCGGCTATGTTGAAGAAACGCATCCAGCCCGGTGCATCGAAATGATCGTGAGCAAATTGTCCGGCCCGGAACGATACCCAGTAGGTGTGTCCTTCATAATCGTCAATCCAGTTTTCAGCCCATGCGGCATCGCTTCTGCCTCCTCGATCATCCAGTCGTTCTGACGGAAGATAACTGAATTTCATCTGAAAGTATTGTAATGGTTCGAAGTAATATCGGGCAACAAACAGTGCTGATCCCATCAGATCGCCAATTGCGTCCCATCGTTCGAATCCCCATCGCTTTGAGTACCCATCCTGCACCTCAATATATAGTTGAAATAATAAACCAAGAGATGCACCGTACCATACTGAACGTGATTCATTGATGCCTGTCCAGTTTGTCATCCGGGAAAATATAAAACTCGCGAGATATCCGCCGTATACGTGACCCAGTTTATCTATATTACGGGCATAATCGAATGCCTCACGATAGTGAAATGGACCCCGATCGCCGCTCCACCACGCATTGCGCATTTGATGATTGATCAATAAACCGGTTGACAATGTCAGTCCGCCAAGAAACGCTACACGCGATGGGTTGGGTGTATTTTGCAGGTGAAAGTTTTTCACGTGGTCCGACATCTGCCAGCCGTCTGGTAACATTGGTCTGGCAAGGGGATGTGTGCTAAAACTGAAACGGGTAAATTCTTTTTCAACCGGCATCGGGTCGATTTTTACACTGTGTATTGCATACATCGATGGAGTGCTAACGAAACTGCTGCCTGTATCCGATTGTGAATGCAATGCGGTTGGCAGGCACAGAAGTGTAATAAGTAGTAAATAAAATTTTGATTTCATAAAGTATTACCTGAATCGTACATCGTCAATCCACACATACCCTTTTGAAACAGTAAAACGTACGGATGCCGATGTTGCACGGCGAGGAGCGGTTACCTCATATTGCGGTACACTCCAATCGTCACTTGTTGATACTGTAGAAAGATACTGACTTTCTAAAAGTGCAAGAGAATCATCTTGTTCACGCCACCAACGGACTTCAGGAACGATTATACCATTGCCGCATACTCCAAAACTTAGCATGTACCGTTCGTAACGATCAACTTCAAACGGATCACTTTCGAGAAATCCGCGGTGTTCTTCGGCTCTGATTAAAAACGATCTGAAGCCATCGATTGCCCTGCTTCTAGTAACCCGGCCGATCACATTTTCGTTATCGGATTTAAAAGACCAGGATTCGTCGGGGCGTTCTCTGATTGTATCCTGACCGGAGTATTCAAACGACGGATTCTGGATTTTATTTCTCAGAATCTGCTGCGCTTCACCCGGCACCCCAACCAGGAGAGTAAGCAGCAGTCCTATAAGGCAACGTTCGATCATAACGAATATAAATTACTAAAATGCTGATTGTTTTTCCACTCTAATTTGGTATAGCAATGGTACCAAGCGGAACGCGATGTGAAGCCCCTGTCACCGATGGCAGATTTCCCGGTTTCCGGTCTATGGTTTCGTTTGCAAGAACTGCAAAAGATGCCGCCTCTTTTGTCTCCGGGGGTAATCCAACTTCTTTGCTTGTCATTACAGTAGATGCTACAAAATAGTCTTCAAGAGCTTCCAGGATGAATTTATTTTTTGCGCCGCCGCCGCTTACAATAATCTCATCGACGTTTATCTTTTTTGTTATATGTTCAGAAAAGGAATAAAAGATCGACCAGGCAGTAAATTCTGTCACAGTTGTAATAATATCCTCTTTCGAACAACCGGATGGAATATATTGTTTGAGTTTTTTCAGAAATGTTTTACCAAACTCTTCACGGCCTGTCGATTTGGGTGGTTTGCGCTGCAGGTACGGATGTTGTATAAGTTTCATGAACAACGATTCATGTACCCTTCCTTTTCGCGCAATAGCACCGTTACGATCGTATTGTTTATCGAAATATTCTTTAACCAGTGCATCGATTCCCATATTCCCCGGTCCGGTATCAAAGGCGATTACATCGGCCGGTTTTGCATTTTGTTGGAGATAAGTAAAGTTTGCAATTCCGCCAATGTTTAGCAGTAACCTGGATTTCTTTCTATTGTTAAAGAGCAGATAATCGGCATACGGAACAAGAGGAGCACCCTCTCCGCCGGCTGCTACATCTGCGGCACGGAAATTACCGACAACCGGTATGCCGGTTAAAATTGCAAGTGTGGATGGATCACCGATCTGTAATGTTGCGCCGAACCGTTTCCCATATCTTCGTTCTTTTTGGGGGCGATGGTAGATGGTTTGGCCATGGCATCCGATAAGGTCGATTTTCTTCGCTGCTTTCGAGGCTGCACGTTTGATCGTCTCGGCATAGTAATATGAAAGAGCCTGATTTATATCGTTTATTTCATCGACACGCGAGGCGGAAGGATCCGAGTTACGTAGAACGGCATCGGCTACGTCAGTGGGAAATTTCTTTTGAACGTGTGTGAGCAATTTCCAGGCGATACCATTTTCCTTTCTCCGGATTTGCATAATAACACAATCGATACCGTCAACCGATGTCCCCGACATAATTCCCGCAACAATTCGTGTTTTCTTTTTTATCATATTGATTGTTTTCTATGATGAAGGTTGAATTAGTCTATTAAACTGTGTACTATACTGATGAATAGTTAATAGTTAATGGTTTTTTACCGGTGACTTTTACTACAATCTGAATTGGTATCTTAAACATGAGGCAAAGCTACTATTAACTAATAACAATAAACAATATTCAATAGTCAATAAAAAATAGAAAGTCCATCCATGCTTCTCGGTGCTCACATGTCAATCAACGGCGGCGTTCATACCGCATTTGAACGCGGCAATCAAATAGGCTGTACAACTATGCAGATATTTTCGAAAAACAATAATCAGTGGAAAGGGAAACCGCTGACCGATGCTGATGTTGTAAACTACAAAAAGGAAGCCAAGAAAACAAACATCAAACCGGTCGTTGTACATTCATCATATCTCATTAATCTATGTGCGGCGAACAAAACAACGCTTAAAAAATCCCGTGAATCATTTCTCGATGAAGTTGAACGATGCCGGCTCCTGGGGATCCCGTCTTTTGTATTTCACCCGGGCTCGCACGTCGGACAGGGTGAGGATACAGGATTGAAAAAAATTGCAGAGTCTTTAAACATTCTTCACGAGCAAACGAAAGGATATCGCGTGAAGTCGGTAATTGAGGTTACAGCCGGACAGGGTTCGAATCTCGGTTATCGTTTTGAACAAATTCGGAAACTGATTGATATGGTCGATAACAAACGCCGGATGGGTGTTTGTGTTGATACCTGCCATCTATTTGCAGCCGGGTATGATATTGCTACTGAGAAAGGATATGAGCAAACGTTCCGGGAATTTGACGATATAATAGGATTGAAACGGTTACTGGTTATCCACCTCAACGATTCAAAAGGAGCACTTGGCTCACGGATTGACCGCCATGAGCATATTGGTAAGGGAAAAATCGGGGACAACGGATTTTCGCTCATAATGAACGACAAACGTTTCAAGGACATTCCCAAAATTCTTGAAACCCCAAAGGGTGCCGATATGGAGGAGGATGTGATGAATATGAGAAGATTGCGAAGGTATGTAAAACGGAATATTGAAAACTAACAAAATACCAAATTTGTTACATTAATACGGAGAAAACGATGGCAAATCCAGGTGCTACTGCAGCAACCGGTGCTGCGGCTGCTGCCGCGGCAGCCGCACAAGCAAGAAAAGCATCGGGGGCGATTGTACACATTGAACCTGAATTTTTTCGGCAAATTGTTGCGAAAAAGAAAGACGCCCTTGTAATATTTGCCAAGGGTGGTTTTCTTTCAAAGAAAATTTATTATCTTACATCTTATAAAGGATTATTCTTTTATACTGCTTCAACAACCGAGTTACAATTCTCGGGAGATACAGAGTTACTAAAGGCTAAATCCATCTGGGTTCCATAAGATTGTTATGAGCGAACAGCAAACATTACAGGACATCCTGACAGAGAATACGAAGGAAGGAGAGCTTTACAATAAGCTCGACCGCGACCGGGTGCTGTGTTATGCCTGCGGACATCGCTGTGTTATACCAGAAGGAAGGCAGGGGGTGTGCAAGATACGGTTCAATACCGATGGCAAACTTATGGTACCGAGCGGTTATGTCGGGTCATTAGCAGTTGATCCGATCGAGAAGAAACCATTCTATCATGCCTTCCCGGGTTCTCTCGCGCTCAGCTTCGGTATGCTGGGATGTGACTATCATTGTTCATATTGCCAGAACTGGATAACATCGCAGGCATTGCGGGATCCCAATGCCCTTTCCCCACCGGAATATGTGAGTGCACAACGGCTTGTTAAGCTTGCCGAAGAACACAACGCACCGGTCATTACCAGTACCTATAATGAGCCCCTTATTACGAGCGAATGGGCAGTTGAGATCATGCGGATCGGACAGCAACACGGACTGATTGGATCGTATGTATCCAACGGGAATGGAACACCTGAGGTGCTCGATTATATTCGTCCTTATGTAGATTTGTTTAAAATCGATCTCAAAGGATTTGACGATAAAAATTACCGCAAACTGGGTGGTAAGTTACAGCACGTACTCGATACCATTAAGATGACATACGAGCGATCGTTCTGGGTTGAAGTTGTGACGCTTGTTGTACCCGGCTTTAATGACAGTGATGAGGAGCTTCGCGATTGTGCCAGGTTTGTCGCCTCCGTTTCGAAGGATATACCGTGGCACGTCACGGCGTTCCATTCTGATTATAAAATGATGGATCGTCATTCAACACCGGTCCAGCGTGTGATACGTGCTGCAGAGATAGGTTATGAGGAAGGCTTACGCTATGTATTTGCCGGTAACGCACCTGGTATGGTTGACCGGTATGAACATACCTATTGTCCGGAATGCAATACTGCTGTTATTGAACGGTATGGTTTTCGGGTACTAAAAAATCGCCTTGTCGACGGACATTGTCCGAAGTGCAAACATGAAATTCCCGGCATCTGGTCGAAGCGTGAAATAGAGAAATACAGGTCATACATCAATACTAAAACGGAGTAAACTATGAAGGCATATGCAAAGTTGGTACCGTTGGTGATGGTATTTGTTTTTTTCATTCTGCCGCTTTCGGCACAGGATGTCGATAAAGATGATGTTTATGAGCGGTATGTTTTTACTGAAAGTGAATCTGCATTTCAGCACAGTCAATCAAGCCGTACCCGCTTCATACCCGGTGTCAGTTCATTCGGTAGTGGCGGAATTGCATATTACACAATGCCGTCGTTACGTCCATTCAGCTGGCAGTTTGGTCTGGGATTGATCTCGATTAATGATGTACCGGATCGGCATTATCGTGGTACTCTTGTCAATGAGACCGCCCTTGCAATGCCTCTGTATACCGGTTTCCGGTACGACCTGTACCGGTCTTCGGAGGAGTCGATCGATTATACATTTTTCAGCAGCTTCATAGGCGGACCGGTAATCGGAATGGGAATTCCCGACCGCTCAGGTTTTTCAAACAGTATGCAGGCAACTCAGTTCAGATGGGGGGCCGGCGGTCAGGTAGCGCTCGGCATCGAGATATTTTTCGGTGAACGATGGGCAGGATATGTACAGGCCGGTGTCGATGCCGTAGGTTTTACCCGTCCCCTTGGTGCCCAAAAGGGATATCTTGGACCGGCGATAGGTCTGGGATTTGGCAGATTGCTGGGACGATAAGGTAGTTATTTGTTTCTCAAATGCGGCGGTTTGAAACCACGATATATATCAAGTCTGGAATCGTAAAAAACGATATTGAAGTTTTTATCGCGAAGTGTCCCGCCTGATGGGTAAAGATAGAACTCCTCTATTGTGTCGGTTTGTTTATTACTCGGACGCCCCTCTTCGTCAGCATAAAAACGGAGAACATAATAACCCAATTCATACTGTGATTCTTCAAGCTGTTTGAGTATGTTCTCGTGAGACAGAATGTGTATGTCGGTTTCTTTCTTCCCGTCTGACATAGATTTGCTCACATTTTTATTCTTCAAATGCATCGGGTCGTATGAGCATTAAAATAGCAGATTGTGGCAAGATGAGATATTGCTTGTCTTCGTATTCAATTTCTATCGCTTGTTCTTTTAGAAAAAGGGCATAATCGCCTTCTTCAGCCTGTAGAGGAATATATTTTACAGGGTCTTTCTTTTCAGTCGACCAGGGTTCTTCATCCATATAGTTTGGATTTACCACGGGATATCCCGGTCCTACCTGTACGATGTACCCGCCGTGTACTTTTTCCTTCTCTTTCACACCAGGTGGTAAATACAACCCGTGTTTTGTCTGCTCCCGCTCTTTGTCAGGAAGGACAAGCACCCGGTCACCGACGACAATTAGTTTTTTACGCGTTCCAATCCTCATATGTAAATTCGTCAAACGGAACTTAAAAAGTATTGTTTTTGTGTATAAAATATATTAAAAATTACGGCATTATACAATTATCTGAACAACCTCAATTATTGCTATCCTTATAAACATCTCATATATTCTCTGTGAATGGTCAACATACGAAAAAGCTTAGAGGATTAATAATGATTAAAATACTGATTCTTTTACTTTTCCTGATTTTTTCGGGATGCAATACCGGAAGCGGTAATCTGGCAGGATTCGGTGATCCGGTAGTTGGCGATCCACCGCAAACGGTTGAGGATAATTTCATTCCGGATCCCGGAGAATATAATGTCGAGGTATGGGTTGAGGGTCTCCGCGTTCCTTGGTCTCTTGTTTTTCTTTCCGCAGAAAAAGCTCTTGTAACAGAGCGTGCCGGGAACATCCGGATCATTGAGGATGGTAATTTACGTGGTGAACCGTACAAGGTCATTGATGAAGTTGAACATATAGGCGAGGGCGGCTTGATGGGAATAACAAAACATCCCGGTTTTCCCGAGCATCCTTATCTGTATGTGATGTATACCTATCGTGATGGAGGAACGCTGTATAACAAAGTAGAGCGCTACCGGGATATCGGAAGTACTATGGAGTTCGATCGTGTGATCGTGGATGAAATACCGGGACATCGCGTACACGATGGTGGTCGCATTAAATTCGGTCCCGACGGGTTGCTCTATATTACCACCGGCGACATCTGGCAGGCGGAGATCGCTCAGGATGAGAATAGTCTTGGAGGTAAGATCCTGCGGGTTACACCGGATGGTGATATTCCCCCGGATAACCCCTTCGACGGCTCACCGGTGTACTCGCTCGGTCATCGTAATCCGCAGGGACTTGCCTGGCATCCGGAAACCGGCTCGCTGTTTTCATCCGAGCACGGGCCATCGGGCGAATTCGGTTTGCGTGATAAAGACATAATCAACGTCATCGAAAAAGGCGGCAATTACGGCTGGCCGCTTGTACTCGGCGATGCGAACGTTGATCCGTACATCGATCCGATCATAATGTGGGAGCGTGCAACACCGCCGGGTGGAATGACATTCTGGAATAACAGATTGTATGTTGCAACACTGCGCAGTGAAGCTCTCGTTCGAATCGATGTCGAGCCGGCAGGTGATATCTATGAAGTCACCAATATCGACCGTCTTTTTGCCAGCGACTGGTTCAGCGGAACGTACGGCCGCTTGCGCGATGCAGTTGTCGGTCCCGACGATGCATTATATGTTTTAACAAGCAACCACGACGGCAGAGGCAGACCCCGTGAGGGGGATGATAGGATACTTCGTATAAATGCTAATTAACAAAACCGAAATCCTAAACAATATCAAATTTCCAAATTTAATAATTTTCAGAACCTGTCATCGAAAACCTTGTTTTGCTCATTTGATCATTTGTGATTTGGATTTGTTTCGGATTTAGAAGTTGGAATTTAGGATTTTATTAACACAAGAATTCGAATATTGAAATCTAACTACACCATACCCAGGAACACAAAAATCGGCCACGTCCACCTTAAGGTTGCCGATCTCCAACGCGCCCTCGATTTTTATTGCGGATTGCTGGGATTTGAATTGGTAACACAATGGGGTGACAGCGCGGCGTTTATCTCGGCAGGCGGCTATCATCACCATATCGGGTTGAATACATGGCAAAGTAAAGACGGTCCACGGCCGCCAAAAAATGCCACCGGACTTTTTCACCACGCAATTCTCTATCCAACACGAAAAGATCTGGCGGTCATTTACAAACGTCTTCACGATGCGGGATATCCGTTAACCGGTGCTGCCGATCATGGTGTTTCGGAAGCACTATATCTGGACGATCCGGACGGGAATGGTGTCGAGTTGTATTGGGACAGACCGCGCGACCAATGGCCGGTAAAAAGCGACGGTTCGATTGAGATGTATACGGTAGCGCTTGATCTGGAGGGGTTGTTAAGGGAGGCTGGATGAGGAGAGAATGATTCGCACTTTTACATTATGTCTAACCTTTGCATTTTACGTAGAGAAAATGTAACTTTTGCATTAACACTGTATTTTAGACATATAGAACATCAAAATCTATTGGATATAATTATGAGTAATGATTTACCAGATGATGCAAGCTGGGACGATTTGATGTACCGGATTTATGTCCGGCAATCAATTGAAGAAGGTTTAAAGGACTCTGAAAGGGGGAAAGTATTTTCACATGAGGAAATAAAGGAAAAATACCGGTTGTCCAAATGAATAAGGTGTCTTATTTTTAACGATTAAGTTTGTTTCTCTACAATCAAGTTGATTCCCTCCATTTTTTTACATAGATTTTAATACTTCTATAATTCGTAACCAACAAACCTCATACTATCTATCAGGTGTATTATGAAAAACATATCTTCATATTTTCTGGT
>PWXV01000130.1 GCA_003568415.1 Ignavibacteriales bacterium | reverse complement strand
CGAGGCCAAACTCAATACTATCGGCGGCACTCCTTTTAATATAACAGGTGGTATTCGAGTGAGATTTTAAACGTATCATAAGTTCGTATCATTATCACACCTCCTCGACAGAGATCTCGTAATAATGATTAAACCCCCGTTTATGCGGGGGTTTTTTTATTTTCCACCTTATTGACTCAACACATAAAATACCATATATTTGCACAATATTTATTACATAGCAAAATGGGTGAAGGGTACGGCTTAAACAAAAAAATACCAATAAACTATGAGGTGTATAATGAAAAAGTTATCTCACGCTACACTTGTATCTCTTTGCTTTACAGTACTATTCATATTCGCTACCCATAGTGAGTTGAATGCCCAAACTTTATTCACCCAACAGGGTGATATAACAGCCGGCGGCGGTTTAACTTTGACGACCGGTGTTGGTAGCGGAGGTAGTGGTGAAATTGGAATTAACGGAAATGGTTTCTATGCAATTACAGACGAAATCAGAGCAGGGTTAGGAATATCTTTATTTTTCGGCGATTTTTCTCCCACCCAGATCAATATTGATGGACATTATTTATTTATCAATGAAAATGGTTTAGGGGTCTACGGATTAGCCGGATTGGGATACTGGCGTTGGACTTTCGATCTGGGACCTTTTGGTGGAACGGTATCTACGACAACATCCGGACTTAATTTGGGAGGCGGTGTTGAATATGATTTAGGAAATTTCCTGCTTTTCGGCGAAGCCAAACTCACAACTATTGGCGGGACACCTTTTAATATTACCGGTGGTATCAGATTGAGATTCTAACAAGATCTCTAAAGAGTATTATGTAAATAAGCTTCACAAATATAACCATATCTGTGGGGCTTTTTATTATTTCGCTATCACTTTTTCAATCACCGCAACCATACAATCAAGATTGTCATTATTTTGAATATTTTTCAAAGCTCATACTAACATAATTACCTTCCGAAATAGTATACCACAATAAATTGCTCATAGTCATAGTTTTTTCTGATTGGCATATTATTTGCTAAACTGTAGCAAAACAAAATTGAGTATCCCTAATTAACACCATCAATAACAATGAGGTGCATCATGAAACGATATATCTTTGTTGTACTTTGCTGCGTTTTGCTGATAGGATCAACATCTGCTCAGGGTCTCGGTTTCTATGGAATCGGAGGTGGAGTCGGATTGGTGAACGTTTCACAGGATTTGGGTTCGTCGACGAGCGGATTTGGTTTGAATGCCCGGGTAAACATGGGTGAACTTACAACTAATTTACGACTTGTACCCGAGGTTAATTTCTGGTCGGTATCCGAGGATTTCGGTTTTTTTGGTGAATCATTTACCTGGACATGGAGGGATTTCGCTATCAACGCAAATGTGCAATACTTTTTTGATCTCGAAGGATCCTTTGAACCATTTGTCGGAGGGGGGTTAGGACTGAACTTCATATCACTTAGTTTTACCGAATCCTTTGGTGGAGAGACATTTTCAGCTACCGGCTCGACTACTGAAATCGGGGTAAATCTCCTTGGTGGGGCACTTATCAATCTTGATGGACCGATCTCGCCGTATGGTGAATTTCGTTATGTTCTGGTCAGTGGGATGAATCACCTGATGATCCAGGCAGGAATTATGTACGCTCTATAATTCATTATAATTGCTATAACCCAAAAAAGCCCCTTCGTCTATATTAAGCGAAGGGGCTTTTTACATCGCAGTAATTACTCGATTACTTTTTTGATACGATCAAACGCCCAATCAAGCTCGTCTTTCTTTATAATCAATGGTGGTGCAAAACGAATCACATTTTCATGTGTCTCTTTACAGAGCATACCTTCATCTTTCAGTTTTTCGCAATATGGACGGGCTTTTTCATTCAACTCAAGACCAACCCACAAACCACGTCCGCGAACTTCCTTGATCTTTGAGCTTTTGATTTCTTTTAATTTATTAATAAAATATTCACCAAGCTCGGCAGAGTTCTCGGCAAGTTTTTCATCCTGAATAACTTTCAATGCCGCACGTGCGATAGCACAGCCGAGCGGGTTACCGCCAAAGGTACTGCCATGCTGACCGGGCTGGAATACACCGAGCACCTCTTTTTTCGATAATACTGCCGACACCGGATAAAAGCCGCCGGAGAGTGCTTTCCCGACTATTAACGCATCCGGCTGCACATCTTCATACTGATAGGCAAACATTTTTCCTGCACGACCAAGTCCCGATTGGATCTCATCCAGGATAAAGAGTACATTATTTTTCTGACAGATTTCGTAAGCTTCTTTCAGGAATCCATCGGGCGGGATAATGATACCTGCTTCACCCTGAATCGGCTCGACAAGGAATGCTGCCGTGTTCGGGGTAATTGCTTCAGCAAGCGCTTTGGCATCACCAAAAGGAATTACTTTAAATCCCGGAGTGAACGGTCCATACCCTCTTCGGTAATCCTCGTCGGTTGAAAAACTGACAACGGTAGTCGTCCTGCCGTGGAAATTATCAGAACATACGATTATCTCCGCCTGGTTATCCGGAATATTCTTCTTTGTGTATCCCCAT
>PWXV01000159.1 GCA_003568415.1 Ignavibacteriales bacterium | reverse complement strand
TTAAGAAAATTCTCCTTCGTTGCATCGTCATGAAAATATCCTTCGGCATGATGGTTCTCCGCTCCAAACAACCCGATAATAGAATGTATCTCCCGTTCGCTATCGGGAAGCACCGAAAACCGTGCAAGATCAAAATTCTGCAGTGAAGACCGTGTTTCCTCAGCGTCATTGGTGACAGACATACCTTCGGGTTGCCGTTCATTCTCGTCGGTCGCGAACACCGGGGCTAAGCCGATAAAGCTGGGATGTGAAGTGTCGGTAATCTTTTTCCGGTTTTGTACTATTCTTTCAAACGCAAGCTTCATCGAGTATTGATACGTAATAGTATAATCCCGGATAAGATACGGCAGCGAAGAAAATACTATGTGCCCTTCGCTGTCGTGTATCGCATCTGCACTGAGCGCTTCAAATGGCAGATGGTTGAGAGACCCGTCGGGGATTATGATTAAGTGCTCCTTGTTTTTGATATACGGTAGAGCCGGTTCTATTAATACTGAATACAATGCATTGCTTGTAGTCATAAAGCCGTCACCGTCT
Source organism: Ignavibacteriales bacterium (assembly GCA_003568415.1). GTDB lineage: Bacteria > Bacteroidota > Ignavibacteria > T3Sed10-11 > T3Sed10-11 > T3Sed10-11. Next base: position 2,030 of record PWXV01000159.1, on the reverse strand, counting down.
ATACGTTGTATCATTCGTCGCATGCTATGTGTGAGCTCATCGATTGTTTGAGCCGTTTCGAGCGGAAGTAGGGCAATCTCACGGGAAGTTATCACGAAAAGGAAACTTTTTTCTTTGCCGAGGTAGTACTGTAAAAGTGCAGTATCCTCATCCAGCATACTCTGCACGTCCGGTATGGACGGCGATGTTATATCATGTTTAAGTGTATAATAACGGGGATAAACGTTCTCGAGTGCTGCAACAAATCTCCGGTAGTTCATCAACGCATCGAAATAGTCCGAGCGGAGCGAGTGAAATTCTTCCGAATCGGACCGCGTACGGTGATACTGCATCCGTGTCTGGATGAGCTGCCGATGCAGTTCTCGTTCTTCGTTGAGTATCTCTTCGGGAATTCCCGCAAATAAACGGGCACGCGTTTCGGTTATCGACTTCCAGAGAAGCAGCGAGCGAGAATGTTCGGCAAAAGAAAATGCATCGTGCAAGTGTTGATTATTGCCGGATAATCCATAGAGTACGTATGATGTATGCACCGCGTTTTCAAAACCGAGATTATTCAAACCACGCGCAACTCTATGATGTTTCTCACCGAAGGCGTTTTTTCGAATTGCAAGCGAATGTTGAAATCGTTTCATTCCGCTGTTGTACTCACCGAGAACGAGTTGAGTGAGGGCAAGATAAAAATACGAATCTCCCGTTGACGGATCGTCGTCCGGAAGAAATTGCAATCGGAGATCGAGCCCTTTGATATGATATTCTTGTGCGGCTCGAAAATCGCGTGTCCGGCGTAGCCGCTCTCCGAGATTAAAGTATGCATCGGCGAGAATGATGTGCATCGAATCGTAGTAGTCTTCATGTTGGTCGAACGTTTCAATGAGGGCTTGACCGCGGTTAATAGCAATACTGTGCGGTATTGTCGTGTAAATATTTTCCTGATTATTTTAATCGGACTTGTGACTCTGTGTTTGACAATTATTTTTCTGAAAATTTACATTCAGCAATAGCACCGTTCTTATGGGAACACTTCATTCACGATCCGGTATTATTAGTATTGCTATTAAACTGCCTTTTGTTGCGGAGTTCCCGTCAGTCAGAGTACTGACGATCACCCCTCCTTGTGTCCGTGTCTCTACTGTTCTAATCAAATTATTTCTCGTGATGGTCTGGTGCTGTTGGATAATCAGCTTAGCAGGTTAGTCTCGTGTTTCACAATCCATTTACCGGTCGAGAATCCAATCCCATCTATCAGCTGCACCATCGAAGGAAGAAACTCCGGCAACTCATAGAGTTTTCGTCCGTGTCGGGGAGCGTGAAGCCGGATTATTCAATCCGGCTTTTTTTATATTTGGAGATAAGGAAAATGCCCCATTATGTTTATACCCTGAAATCTCTTGCCACCGACAAACATTACGTCGGCGTAACGACTAACCTCGATAGACGCCTCTATTTCGAAAACACCGCTGAAAATTGTACTAACCATATAATAGACCGGTTTATCAATTCGTTACAGCCCATTCGGGGATAATGACGAGATCGATACGACGGTTTCTCGCACGCCCTTCCTCGGTTTCATTGCTTGCAACCGGTCGATTAGGACCGTAGCCTGTTGCTGTCATATTGAGCGGCGTCCCGATATTCGCCCTGATATATTCCGCTACCGCTTCAGCACGTTCTTCCGATAGACGCTGATTCAATTCTATGCTACCGCGAGAGTCTGTATGCCCCTCAACGGAAATTCTACTGTTCGGATATTGTTTTATCGCATCCTGTACTTTCGTCAATAATGCAAAATACTGCGGTTCAATAACCGAGCGCCCGACCGGAAATGTCAATCCATAAAGACGAATCAGAACGTTATTGCCGTCCAAAAAGACATTACCTTCATCGGGATTAAAAAGATTGATTACTTTATTAATCGCTTCATCGCGCATTCTTTGAGTCTCGAGTAACCCTGCAAGGTCGCTTTTATCAGCTAATTGATTGCGCAATTGTTCGAGTTCACTCTCCAGTTCTTGAATTCTATTGATATGCGT
>PWXV01000054.1 GCA_003568415.1 Ignavibacteriales bacterium | reverse complement strand
TTGGTTTTAAAGATAAAAGCTCAATGGTGCGGGAAAGCATAAACTTGCTTAAAAAAAAGATAGAAGAGCATGAGTTGAAAAAATCCGCAGAGCTATACGCCGAAGTATATGAAGAGGATAAGAATCTTCAGGAATTAACAGAATCCGCTATAGATGATTGGCCTGAAAAATGAATATCGAAAGGGGGATGGTTGTTAAAATCGATTTAAATCCTGCTAAAGGATCCGAAACCGGAAAAACCAGACCCGGCATTGTCGTCACGAATAATTTATACAATGAACGGGTACCGGTCATACAAGTTGTTCCTCTTACCACCTGGAGTGAAAAGAAATCAAATATTAGAACGAATATAGTTATTGAACCAACCAAAAAGAATGGATTAAAGAAAAAATCTATTGCCGATTGTTTACAAACCCGCCCCCTTAACCGACGATATCGATTGAAAAAAGTACTCGGAAAGGTTTCAGATGAAGATTTACATAAAATTTCCGAAGCATTGAAAACTGTATTTGGTCTTCACTAAAGTGTATATATGTTGAAAATAGCCTTTTCAGACGTTTACACCCATCGCCTCCCGGAGGGACATAAATTTCCGATGTCGAAATACTCCCTCATTCCGCAACGCTTATTGAGCGAAGGTACTATTTCAGAAGAGAATCTCTTCGTTCCTAAACCTCTGGACGAAGAAACTATATTATTAACCCACGACCGCCATTACTGGTCGCGGTTACAATCATTATCACTATCGAAAAACGAAGTGCGGCGTATCGGCTTCCCCGTTTCGGAAGAGTTGGTATACCGGGAAATTGTGATAACCGGTGGAAGCATTCAAAATGCATTATATGCCCTTGAACATGGTGTAAGCATAAACGTCGCCGGCGGTACCCATCATGCATTTACCGACAGAGGTGAAGGGTTCTGCCTGCTAAACGACATTGCCGTTGCCGCAAATTACCTGCTCCACCACAATATCGTTTCGAAAATACTTGTCGTCGATCTCGACGTACACCAGGGGAACGGAACCGCACAGATATTCATAAATGAGCCCCGCGTGTTTACGTTCAGCATGCACGGTGAAAATAATTTTCCGTTCATCAAAGAGACATCCGATCTCGATATCCCCCTGCCGAACGGTACCGGAGACGATGAATATCTATCTACGCTAAGCGAGACGCTCACCGGTTTAATTGATAGCTTTCATCCCGATTTCATTTTTTATCAGGCGGGCGTCGATATTCTCAAATCGGATCAATACGGAAAGCTCGCCGTATCAATGGAAGGATGCAAACAGCGGGATAAGATCGTATTTCAAAATTGCCTGCAGCACAACACACCCGTTGCGGTAAGTATGGGAGGCGGATATTCAAAAGGTATCGACGTTATCGTTGATGCCCACTGCAATACGTACCGTGTAGCTCAGGATATTTTTTTTAATTCAGTTACAACGTCATATTTAAACCGACCCGTATAAGATCCCTCTGAATAAGATCGTCGCGTTTATGCAGATCTACTGACGTGTTCCCTGAGAAGTCGGCAGTTATTGAAAAATTCTGCAAGGGTTTTATATGAACACCGAGCGTCGGAATTACAGATTCCGAATATTTAAATGCGTCTCCTCTGTAGCGCTCCAACTTTATATACTCAAGTATCGCACCAATCCTCAACGTAATAAGTTTATTTAAAAATCCGCGCTCATATCCGGCGTGGAAACGACCTCCATACCAACGGTTTTCTATATCCGGAACAAGATATGGGGCATACACATCTGAATTCATCAAATAATATGTGTGTGATATTTTACTGTCCCAGAGGAAACGATAATTAATAAAACTGAAACCGGCTGTTACCCGATGGTTTTCCGATGTGCGGAGAAATCCCACCCGCAGATCTTCTACAGGGGATTTGTTGTGATATTTAATTAATGATGTTTCAGGTGTTTTGAAATCACCGGATTGAAACCGGAGTGTACCGATTAAAGTAAATAACAGATTTTCAGTAAGTTGATCGCGGTAGAGTAGAGAAGTTCTTAAAGTCGAGAAATTTTCAGTGCCGGTAAATTGATGTGTCGGCAGAGTATAATAATATCGTGTCCTTTGCGGTAATGGAAATATTCTCGGCACCGGTTCGAACCCAATCACCGATTGATCCTGCGTTATATTTTGATACTGCACTGAGAACCCTGTTACTCTATCGTCCCACCGAAACTCAACACTCGCTGCTACGGAAATATGATCTGAGTTTCCGGCGGTAGGCAAATATTCAAGGTACAAAAAGTTTGTCCTGGAAGTAAAATCACGGTAATGAAGATTCGAATAACCGACTGAAAAACCGGCAGAGATGATATTGTTCATCCGCATACCATACAGTACGGCAATACTGTGACCGTCATGGTGTATTGAATCAGTTTTATAGGGAGTTAATCCCGGAATGAACGGATAAGTGTGGTATGGAACAATCTGATAGTTGTCACGGTCAAGCCCGAAGGTCGCCTGGAAACCGATCATGTGCGATGAATGTAACGGGATAATTCCTTCAGCTCTGTAACGTTGAAAACTTCTTTCACGAAACTGCTCTACAGGAACCAAAATGCTTGTAGACAAATTATGTATACGCGGGCTTTCAGGTCGGTCGTAACTATGTGTAAATAATGAAAACCTTTCATTAATATACTCGCCGCTGTAAAATTGAGTAGATCGCTCTGCAGCAGTAATGGATGATGGGAAAAGAGTCATTTCCTGATAAACCGAAGGGACGAACCAGAGACTCCCACCCATCATATCTGCTATATATCTGTTATCATCCTGTTGGGAATATCCGCTGTTTGTGATGACAAACAGTGATACAAATGCCGTTACCAAAATTAAATATTTCATGTTCGTATCCCCTTTTTATGTTCACTCCAACTGAAACAGTATCTGTACCCGTGCACGAACTTCTATTTCTCCGGCTGCGTATGCATCCGGTGTGCCCATATCAGGAGCTGCATCGGCTGCTTCCATCATCATTGCCCTGACGGGAACAGGTCTCGGGAAATCAAATTGTTCTTCGCTGATGTGTATGACTTTGCCAAGCGATGCATCAAGTGCATCAGTCATAATCAATGCTTTTTCTCTCGCATTTTGTACCGCTTTCCTGAGTGCATCGTTTCTCACTTCATTTCGATTACTTATATCGTATGCAATCCCTGATAATCTGTTTGCACCGTGTTGTGTTACCCGGGCAATCAGCGGAGGGAGTTTGTCCAGCTCGTCGAGTTCGACGACGACTTGGCGGGTTGCTTCATATCCGGCCGGAACCTGGCGTCTTCGCTCACGGTCATATTCACGCAATTCATTCAATTGCAATACAGTTACCTTGATCTTTCGTTCATCCACTCCGAGCTCACGAACTGCATTCATTGCATTGGCTGCTGCCTCCTCATTTAATTGACGGGCTTTAACGGGATCATCGTCCCTTGTGACAACGCCGAACCGCACCGTAACCAGATCGGGCTCAACATTAACAATTCCCTCACCCCCTACACGCACGGTATTTTGCCGTTCGTTCGTTTGTGCATTTATAAATGTTGCAGAAAATACCATCATAAGGCTTAAGATTATAACGCTCATAAAATATTTGTTCATAGAATGCTCCTATTTATTTTACTTAATTTTACGTAACTTCAAGAATTAAACATTGCTCCTTATATTCCCATCTCCAGACTGATCATAAATCTCGTCCCACCAATTGTTTTCGGTCTTTCACTCAATGTCAGTGAGTCCGGCACCGGCATCCCGAAATCATTATCGGTTATTCGCGTCTCGGTTACACCCGTCAATCTGATGGTTATACCCGGCAAAACCTGAAATCCTGCACTAAGCAGCCCGGCAACGAGTGCCTCATCCTCATTTTCCTCTCGCTCCCATTGATGGGAGGACGTTTGGTTATAATACTGCCTGTCATCTACAACATGAGTTGTTGTGATATCATTATAGCGTAAAAGTCCTCCACCTTCAATCAAGACCCTTTCCGAGATCTGTATACGGAGTACCAACGGCAGAAGAAGTGATGTGAGTCTGACACGGTCATCGGTAGACCGGGTAAAGATCCTGTGAGTTTGGCTAAAATGTGTGTTTAAGTCGCCATCATACCAGGATCGACTTTCAAAATTAACCCGTTCATCTACGTGATTATCCTGCCGTTTTGATTCGGATATTCGACCGAGCACTACGCCGATCATCAATGCTGTTCTGCTTCCATATTGTATCCGGCGATTAATGCCGATCCGGTGATGGTAGCCCGTAATTGAACCCACGAGTTCATTACCGGTAATCGATGTTGTCTCGGATTCGGAGAGGGTTTGGCCGACTGTAGCAGGATAATAATGTGCATTATCAAATATGGTTAGGGATGTCCCGGTTCCCCTGCTCCCGATTTGTAACGATGTATATCCCCACCGGTAAAAAACTTGCATACGATGCTGGTTCTCGTCTCCGGCTCTACTCAGATATTCAACCGTGCCGGAGTAATGATATCCATGACGATCCCATGTCTGACTTACCGAAAGGTTATCACGGCGGTAATTCCATTCTTCGTCCTGATATCGTCTCCCATGTTGAATAGATATAAAATGATCCACATTGAAAAGCTGATCTACATCTCCGTACAGTATTCCGGCCGTTACCCCGAGGGATCGGATATCGGAAAGATCCAATTGAATACCGGCTGTCGCTTCCCAGTGAAGATACTGCTGTTCGACACCGCGATTTATATATGCATGTTCCACCCGTTTAACAAGGATCGGCTCATCATCGTCTTGTTTCAAAGCGCTTTTCCGGTCCAATCCAGGGCCCTGTATTTCCTCCTCTATGAAACGACCATCCCGTAAATTACCAATGCTGGTATAATAAGAGACAGAGGTTCGTAAACCGGCAGTCAATACATCACTCAATCGCATTGACGCCATAATCGATGGGATATGACCTGTCTGACGAAATCTGCCGTATTGCTCCCGGTCAAGCGGCACGACCGGCCCATCAGATTGTGTAATATATCTACCGATACCGGGTTGAATCCTTCGATAGTTATCGTAATATGGATCCGATGCGTGCAATTGCCGGTAGGTGATTCCGATTACAAAATTCCTCGTTGATTGCGGCCGGTAAATCCATGCCCCTGTGAAATGCGGTTCATCTCCTGAACTCTTTATTATCCTAATAGGTGTGGGGAATCCGATAACTCCGAATGAATATTCGCCGGTATCCTCCTGAGAAGGAAATCTGTACACTGTGCGCTCGATCGAGGGAAGCGTCCGGTAATCGGTATAGAAATAATGTCTGGATTCGATATTCCGGCCGAGACGGGCCGGGTTCATATATGCCTCCTGAAGAGGATGGTCGAATAACCCCGGAGCGACATTTTCAAACATGCCGAGATTATTCGGCGAAACCGTAGCCGGCGTGAAAAATAATTGACGGTCTAAAAAACCATCCCGCAGGATATCTATTTGGGAGTATCCCTTCCCGGATGTGAGAAGAATGAGCAGCCCGATAAATAAATATTTATATAATCTATATTTCACTCTTTCTCCCTCGATCAATATCTTTTATAGTACTATTATCGACAAATATTATAACAGGTACAACTCCTGCCGGCCGCTCCGTGGATCAATAATGTATGGTTACAGATTCTTCAATCTCTAATAATCATCTTAAAACCATTCGCCCGGATTTCTCCTGCAGCATACTCGATATATTTGTAAAACGGTGCCATTCCTTCCCCGCAAGGATCTATGTCAAAATAAGTATCAAGCGGTAATGTGCTCATTTTACCGGCTTGAGCATTAATCCGGGTATTGTACAAAAGTATGACGGTCCGGCGTCCGGGATCAAAATCTTCACTTTTTTCCAAAGTTATTATTTGATTCGGACTGATCATTTTGTCTTCGTGACCTTCCACCGGAATACACGGATCAACATCCAATACCATCCCTTCCGGCATATTAAAAATGAAATAAATCATATACTGTCCTGAATAATTAATTAACTGAACAGGAGGATCCTCCGGCTCGGAAATATAACAGGAAACGAAAAGAACTGATAATAGTATTACAGGAACTAATTGCTTTGTCAACATAATAAATTATGAGATAGTAGTTTTAAAAAAACCGGATTACCCGGCATCCGGATTCATCACCTTCCCCATAAACAATATCGTGTCGTTCTGATTTTCATGTATGACGAAGAAGAAGGGGCGGTCGATGCGCATAACGGGCGTACCGCCGCCAGTGACCCGTACCATTTCTACAACCGTAACCGCTGCGGCTTCGGTCCCTTCTTCATCAACCTGTACATAGGTAAAATGAGTTACATCATCGATCCAGATACCACCCTTTCTGTTAATATTGGTGAAATCGGCGGAGGGGTTAAAAGCAATTCCCATTCCGAGTGCTGTAAGAACATCCTTAAGTTCTTTTTCATATTCGATAGTAAATCTTGGCATATACAAATTAACTCCCAGCTTCTCTTCCGGAAAACCGTTCATCCACGAACTCCATGATTGATCATTAATTTGTGATATAAGATCGTCTATATCGACACCCGGTCGAGGAAGAAAGGCGGTCATGCTGAATTTTTCATTTCCATAGGGTAGATCAATTGCCTGAAACTGATCGTTTGCATAGTAATGAAAATCACTGCGTTGGCTCATCATTTTTACTTCCGTTTGCGAGCCGTTCGCAAGGTAAAACGGCGCCGGCTTCGTATCATCGGGGTCGAACTCGTACAACCAGGTACCCTTGAAGTAAAGCGCATTTATCAGAAACATAATCGTTGCAGGATCGATTTCATCGATTACTTCATCGATCAAACCGTGCGTTTTTTCACTCGCCCAGTTATTGATAATATCGACTGATGCCGGATCGCTGAAATCCAATTCCCGAACCAGTGCATCAAAATATTCTTTGTTTACATCGATGAAATTCTGTTCGACATGAAAATTATCTGCGTACCATATCGAATTGGCAATCTCGAAAATCACTTTAGGATCGAGCGTTGTCAGTAATTTCATTACGCTTTGATATGATTTATTAATTTCTTCAGTCGACATACCCCGGAGTTCGAGCGTATTCGCCATTGCATCATAAGTATTGCCTGCCGCACCGTTTAGCGTCATTCCCAATGCATAGGAGACACTGAGCGGTGAAATGAACATATTTTCTCCGATCTCGTCTTTGTTCATTTCCCGGAACAGCTTCAAGCCGAATGTATTACCGGATTCCACAATCCGCTTCTCGTTGACGGTCAGTTCTCTGCTTTCGGATATTTCCGGTCCGGAAATGTGTTCACCGCAATGGAAAAAGAACAAAGGGATGAGAAAAACTAAAAGGAAGATTTTCTTATTCATTTTCATTCTCACTGTGATTATTCACTGATTTTACCCAACATAGCACTTTGGTTATATATGCTGACAAAATTCTAAGCACTAATTCCCTAAATCCTAAACAATATCTAAATTCTAATGTTTTAATGTTCTAAACAGCACAAATTCAAGGTGCTTTGAATGTTCGTAACACCAGTAAGTCATTAATGTTGACGGTATATAAATAAATTAAAATACTATCATCTGCTGCTTCCAGAGATATTCTCCGGTTGTTGTATCTACATAAACATACCACATGGTTGCTCCCACCGAGATTTCCCAGCTAACCCGTAGTTCAATACCGTTATCAGTCTCGTGCGGTAAGATAACTTTCTCGTAATGTTCGTCAAACGAATCCTCGGTAACAGTATACGTATGGACACCCGTGTGGGAGGAATAGGTAAACTCACGTCCGATTAAAGTCTCACGTGCTTCTTGAATATCAAATCTGTCTGATGAAGGTATGTAGATATCCCGGTACCAATGACCGCTGATATTATAAACTTTTTCGGCATCCTGAAAAACCATTATTCGTGTGTTTTTAACTTCGAGTCCGTTATATACTTGATTATGATAGGTAATTCTCCAATCGATCGCTCCTCTCCGGTTTGATTGATGAATTTCCAATGAACCGGGGTCGTAAACATTGGTAAACCGTTTATTTTTTCTCAGCGTTTCCGCCGCCCGTGCGATCATTGTATCTTCTGCGTCATCGTGGATTTCGATACGCAGGATTTCACGGTCAGTACAGAGCCTGTGTCCCGTAAGTCCGTATTCGTTTATTGAATTACAAATTTCGTAGTTATTTAATTCATCAAACTCATTTTTTAAAGCCTGAATTTCTCCCTCCGACATCCGGGGAAAGATTGTTGGATAATTCTCCACAAATGAATCCGGTGATTGGATAAGATCACAACCTATAAACCAAATCATAACGCAAAATGTAAATACAGCCCGTTTCATGAAACCTCCTCATTGAAAAAACGGTTAAATGTCGCTCAGGATAACATCCTCCACGCGCCGTGCCAGACTGAGCCCTGGTATGTCGGAGAAGTCTGCATGCTGTGTGAAAAGAAATGTACTATTATTTAATCGACACTGCATTAGTCTCTCCTCCAACTGGTTATATAACAATATTTCTCCCGGTATTCCTCATAATTATATAGCTCATGGTAATCAAACGGTGTTACATCTATTTCTTTTTTCGTTTCGATATGTATAATTTTATGGTATCTTGGCGTCGGTGTAAATGCCAGGTCACGTTTAAGTTCTTCAATATAAAGTATTCTATCCGAATCAGGTGACCAGGTTTGTATCCAATCTGCATAGACGGCATCCTTAATTTTTTTTAAATTTCTGCCGTCGCTATCCATAGTAAATAATTCTGCCGAAGATGATAAAGCTATTTTGCTGCCATCCGGGGATAATAACGCAGAATTGAATGTTGAATTTTCCGGAGTTAAATCTTCTATAAAATTTCCATCTGTATCCAATACACCTAATCTCGACTGCAAACTATTATTTCTATATTTGACAAGAAGTTTATCTCCTTCGGGAAACCATCCGAATACAGACCTTGCGGCATCAGATACCAATTTTTCCGTTTTTGTCTCTAAATCAATTATAAATACGACAAAATGTCCTGCGAATTCCGGCGGGATATGCCTCGAAAAGGCAATTTTTGTACCATCAGGCTACCATACAATACCACCATCTCCTATCATTCTAAACCCAACCGGAGGATTTGTGAGACGGCGTTTACCACTTCCGTCCGCGTTCATTACATAAATAGCTTGTGTAAAATCGTAAGGGACATCGATACCGGGAGCATAACTTCTGAACGCGATCTTCGATCCATCAGGAGACCATTGAGCGCCCGCTATTGGAAATTCAGGATCATCGGTTAGTTGTTTCACGTCTGATCCGTCTTCTTCCATACTCCATAATTGCGATGAACCGCTGATATTCGAGTTAATAAGTATCGGTCCGGGTTTAAAAGGGAATGTATGTTCAGGTTCAAGGATGGAATCACTGCACGAAAAACACACACCCGCAAGGGTAATAACAATGATCGCCAGGAATACCTGGGTAGATTGCTTTCTTCGCACATGCTTACACTGATTTAATCTTCTCATAATTCAACTCAATCATCTTTTTTAATCGTTACTTCATTCGCCCGATACGGTGAATTACCATCCAGCAAATACTGTACGATTGTATACGTTCCCGGCTCGACCTTTTGCGTGGATCCGTATTCATCATATATCATTTGGTCCCATTCTGCTTTTTGCATCTTGGTTGACCGGGCCGGTATTTTCCAGGAAGATGTTGCCGGTAAGAACGCCAGCGGATAAACCAAAAGCAATTCTCCATCGTGGTATACCTTAAATCCGACCTGCTGGAGATTTGCAAACCGCATCTTTACATCTGAGTTGGTGCTATTTCTGACGCTATAGTGCAAAGCAACCGGCTCACCTGATTTGACAGTTTCCTTCTCAGGTTTGAAATCAAAGATCAATGAACCCGCAAACCGTTTCGCTCCGACCAATGATATTCTGAAATCTCTCAATTCATTTACAATCTGTTTTAGAATCCTGTATCCCGGATCACCCCATAATGTGTGATCATATACCCTATTATCGCATCGAACGGTTTTCTCCTCCTCATTACCGTAGTAGGTAATTGTATACAATGTCGTTGTACTTTCATCATAGTGAATATATTCATCATCCAGGGAATAAAACTCTTCAAAAAGATTCCTGATATACCTGAACTCTTGTTCGTCAAGTCTGCGGGATGCCTCCGGCAAATGGTCACCTTCCAACCGCCGGAGATGTATGATCCCCTCTACATCGACAATGACTTCGTCTTTCCAACCGCCGTGTGGATAGTGAAGAACAAATGTAATTTTCGGTTCGTGCTTGGGGAGTTTTGCATCTGTAACGAGCAGCAGGTCACAGGAGAGAGAAAATATTGTCATGAGCAAAACGAAGAAGACAATTATATGTACGCTTCTGTTTTTCATGGTTTTTATATTCTCCTATAGTTGTGTTTACCCAACATGCACCATCTTTTCAGTTAAGAATACTCAGTATATCACTCCGACTCCGGCTCATACACCTTCCCGATAAACAATACCGATCCCGAATGATGCTCCCGGATCGCAAGCAGAAAGGGTCTGTCGACACGAACGAGCGTCGGACCTGAACCTGAGATAATCCCAAACTCAATGACCGTTACCGCTGCAGCTTCGGTACCTTCTTCGTCTACCTTTAAAAATGTATGATGTTTCACATCAGTGATACGAATGGCCGGATTAATACCCGAAAAATCAGCTCTATGATCAAATGCTCTCTTCATCCCGAGTGTCTTTAAAACTTCAACCAGACTATTATCATACTCCATTGTAAATCGGGGAAGCATAAGCCGGATTCCCCGTTTTTCTTCGGGAAAGGAATTCATCCATTCGTTCCATTGTTCCTCGGTAAGATCGCTTGCCAGGTCATCTACGGATTTACCCTCGCGGGGAAGAATGATCGTCATGCTAAACAACTCATCGCCGTATGGCATGTCAATCGCCTGAAAACGATCATTTCTGAAATAATGAAAGTCGTTTTCCTGCTCCATCATTTTAATCGGTATTTTGGAACCGTCGTCACGGGTGAAGTAATCATCCCGCGTATCATCCGGATCGAACTCCGCCGTCCAAGAACCTTTGAAATATATGGCATTGATCAAATACATCATCGTAGCCGGATCAATCGCTTCAATCACTTCCTGTATAAGATCATTGGTTTTTTGCGCAATCCAATCATTGATGATATCAACGGCTTCGGGTTTGTTGAAATCGAGTTCTATCACTTCGGCATCGAAATAGTTTTCCAGCCGTTCGATAAAGTCGGGTTCAACCCGAAACCCCTCCCGGTACCATGTAGAATTTGCGATATCAAGCGTCACGGTCGGATCGAGCTCCGGGAATAAAGCCATAAGCCCCTGATACGATTTATTAATTTCATCAAGGGGTAAACCCGAATGTTTCAACACATTGCGTATCTCGTCATATGTTTCTCCTTGTGCACCGTTCAATGCCATACCGAGCGCAATGGAAATGCTCAGCGGCGAGATAAAAAGATTTTCCCCTTCCTCTTGCTTGCTCATCTCCCGGAAGAGATCGATGCCAAAAGCATTCCCCGCCTCTATAGATT
>PWXV01000157.1 GCA_003568415.1 Ignavibacteriales bacterium | reverse complement strand
TTAAAAGGATTCGGTGCCGTTTGTAATGTATACTGGACGACATTGTCAATATGTTCATTTTCTGTAACAGAAGTGGTGAATCCCTGGCCGTAGACTTCAAATTCCTGCAGCGAATATCCCCCCTCACCTCCGCGGCTTATTCCATAAAGCCGGATATATTTTCCCGTTACATCACTATCTGTAACCACATAATCAATACCTCCATCGCCATCATTTTCAACAGCTATAATATTATACTCGGAAAAATCTAATGAATTTGAAAGCTGAATCTCATATTCCTTTGCATACGTATCATCCCAGAATAATTTAACGGCTTCAACCGAAAAAAGCCTGTTTAGAGATATTGGGTTTAGATAGATTGAAATCCACTGCGGATCACTGGCTTCACTCAACCATCTGGTGTTTTTATCCCCGTCATTCACATTACCTGCACTTACATCTTCACCACCCGGAGGATTAGGCTCAACAGAAGAGGCATTTACAATTCTGTGTAAAACCAAATTAGTACCTACCTGTAAGTGCACTACAACTGTGACGGGAGGGGCATTCGAAGTTTCCAAAGTCAAAGTTGCCGTATGGCTGCCATATAGCAGAGTATCTGCATTTTCATTTATCCACACTTCAAAAGATTGAGAATTGCCTATATTATCTATCCAATTAATATCAAGCCATTCCACATCCGTTTGAACTGCTATGGCATCCAGAGTATCGCTTCCTGTATTGTTAATATTCAAGGTCTGCGGTGATACTGCATTTGCATCTCCCTTATCCATTGTAAATCGCAGATCCTGAGGAGTAAATCCTATTTGGGGTCCATCCAGCGTATAGACCCGCACATAATCAATTTCCATATCAGCCGGGAACGGCGTGGTTTCATCCGGGTCGCCCGGCCAGTTGCCGCCGACAGCTAAATTTAAAATGACATAAAAACTTTTATGGAATGCACTAAATCTCTCGGGGGTGATATTGAGCGAGCAGTATTCAACTCCGTTGAGCTTCCATCGCAAATAATTCGCGTCCCAGATAACTGTATAAACATTAAATTCATCAGTATCTACATTATGAACAGGGCACCCGTATAACCTGCGCGTTCCGTCTTCACCCCAATGCGCCGTGCCGTGTATGGTGCTCTGGCCGTTGATATTTTCCATAATATCTATTTCACCGCATTCAGGCCAACCCACCTCTGTAATATTTGTACCCAGCATCCAGAATGCAGGCCATAATCCTTTTCCTCTCGGGAGTTTAATTCGTGCTTCTATTTTACCGTATGTAAAAGAAAAATTATTTTGCGTTATTAACTTGGCAGATTTAATACTGCCGTCACGCTTTCCCGGGGTGCTTCCATCTAACGTAGCCCGGATTATTAATGTGCTGTCGGTGATAATGGCATTATCTTCGGTGTAATATTGCCATTCATCATTACCCCATCCCCAGTTGCCGTAACCAACATCAAAGCTCCAGTCCGGTGAAATCGAACCATTAAACTCATCCTGCCAGATAAGTTCCCAGTCTGATGAGAAAACGAAAGATGAAACCGCTATAGTGAGCAGTATACTTAAAAGAGTTATATTTTTATTCATTTTTTTCTCCTAACGCGGCAAAGCCCCCGTAATCAACACGGGGCAGGCGCAATTAACATGCATCAAATTTAGAACAGCATAACCACTAAGATCACCAAGAATGACACTAAGAACACAAAGTTAATGAATTAATATTATTATAAATTTCCTACTTGGTGACCTTCGTGATGTTCCTTCGTGAACTTTGTGGTTAATAATTTCTAACAGGTCATCTCCTATTTGTTAGCCGGTACACGTTCGGGATATTTATCCTGCATTACCAGTTTTGCTATTCTGTCTACGGTAAATAAACCCCAATGTTTCTCGGCATCCAGCGGATTATCCGGATCCCCTTTCCAGTCTTCATCAAATGCTTCAAACCAGAAAGTGGTTATGTTCATTCCGTATGCCCAATCAAATAATTCTTTATAATACTGCATCTGCTTTTCTTCACTTGCCCGTTCGCCAAATTGATAGGCAGTCGTTGCCCATCCAGCTTCAGCGATGACAAGACGGCTATCAGGAAATGCATCCCGGACTAATTGCATGTTCTCGATTGTAAAGGATAATCCTTCATCAATATCTTTTCCCTCCCATACAGGATACGTGTGAACGGCAAGGAAATCAACTTCTTTCGCTAAATCCGCTCCCTCATTTGCCCACCAGTAATAGTTTTCAGCAACCGTAACCGGTTGGGATACGGCATTCTTTACTTTTCTTACATATTCTATCACTGTATCTACTTCGACCAGGTGATCGGTCCAGGAAACAAGAGCTTCATTCCCGACATTAACTGCAACGATAATATCTTCATACTCACGGGCTAACTGTATTCCCCTTTCAATTTCCTCGCGATTAAGAATTTTATTCTCTTCAAGAACACTATCGGGAATTGGCTCATCCAGCCACGGACATCCCTCATGGTTACTGAGTTCAGCATCGAGCCAGATACCGAGCATCACTTTCATATCCATATCATTCTCTCTGATTATTCTCAATACCGCTTCGGAGTTTTCCCGTGAATCA
>PWXV01000163.1 GCA_003568415.1 Ignavibacteriales bacterium | reverse complement strand
TGTGCTGTTTCACTGTTTTCAGAGTTGAAGATTACTACCGCATCGTGGTTATCGTTGAAGTATATGTTTTCGATTATACCCGATTCGAAGTATTCAAGCACTTTGCGGGCTTCTTCTTTGAGTACGCGATCCGGTATCGGATCTGTTGACAAAGATTTTTCAATGGCAAGAAATTTCATGGTAGTGAATGTCTAGTAGTGATGAAATTTTTTTTGCATTCACCTCAATTTGATACCCCGATTTCCTTACCGCCCCCACCGCGCCCTATTGCCCCGTGTGTCGACGTGTACAAACGGTCCCCGTACACCGGGACGTTCTTTGTATAATCCCAATCCGCCTCTGAACGGTTTATACCACGGGTGCGGATATAACTCATCGATTATCTCGTACAGGATCGCGGCATCGCGGTGATCAATTCTGCCGTCTCCGTTCAGATCGTCCATCGTTCCATATGGTGGTCGGGTGTCTATGTAAATGTCGGCGGCATCTCCGTACACGTGCCTGCTGTATTGAACATTTCCGATGGCGCGATTGTAATATGGTGTGCGGTAGCCGCTCATTATAACGAAAGTGTCCGCAAAATAACCTCTTTCATTTACCCGTTCGAGGATCAACTGCAGTTTAAGCAACAGGCGTTCCTGTAACACAACATATTTCGGGTAATCTCCGGCTTGTTTACATAAAAACTGTTTTAGCTGAAAATGGGGGGAGAGGTACGTGTTCTCATTTTCCGGTGTAACTTCGATAAATCCTTTCGGTGCCCTATACGCTGCTAACCCCCGTAATGGCGTTACCGGATAGTGACCTATACGGTAACCGTTAAGATATCCCCGTCGCTTTTCACTTCTCGGTACCATCACAAAAATGTTGAGTGTAACTGAATCGGTTTGTTCGGGATTATATATGGTTGCCGGATATAATCCGGGTGTTGTGTGTGCTTTTAATCGCCATTGTCTGTTATTTATCCTGTTCACCTGTCCTCCGGAATGTTTCAGGATAAATTTTCCGGCCGTACTGGAATTGACAACTTCGATAAACGTTGTTTCTCCGGGTAAGAGATATATACCGATTACGTTGTATGGTGAAATTTCATTTTTAAATTTAACGCTGAATTCAGCTTGTTCGGGTGAGAATACACGGGCATCTGCTGCATTTGCAGGAAGCGTTATGTAGTACAGAAAAAATGTTATGGCTGCAAAAGCAGTTCCAACGTATTTAGCATTCACTGTTTTTTTGTCTCCGTTTTGGAATTATTCGTTCCGAGTTATATTATTGATGTAAATTGTAATCTGTAATTTCGGTAAGTAACGGTGAGGGTGTATAAAGTGCATCATACAAACGTTCATCCCGATTGTAAATATCGCGACGGAAGTGTATGGTGCCGTCTTCATCTGCCCAGGCCGTCCAGTATAAAATGTGTACCGGTATCGGCCGTTGTAAGGTAACGGTTTGTTCGGTTTGTCGCTGCATCGCTGTTCTGATTGCTTCTCGTGTCCAGCGGGGTTGATCGGCAAGTAAATACTCCGACAATTCGACCGGCTTTTCAACGCGTATACATCCTGAACTGAAATCACGCTGTACACGGGAGAACAACTCACGTGCCGGTGTATCGTGGAGGTAGACGTTAAATCTGTTCGGGAACATGAACTTAACCAGCCCGAGGGAGTTGTTCGGACCGGGATCCTGCCGGAACCGGTACGGATTATTGCGCGGCGTTATTTCCGACCAATCCACAGTTGCAGGATCGATCTCGGGTGCGTTTGCACCCCAACCTTTAAAAACGCGGATGGTATTGTTAGCAAGATAATTAATATCCTTCCGTACCTGCGGCAGCACATCGTTTGCAGTTATGCCAGGCGGAATATGCCAGAACGGACTGAATACGAGATACGTCATCCTCCCGGTAAAAACAGGTGTACGACGGTAGTTTCGTCCGACAATTACCCGCATATTCATAACCGATTCACCATTTTCGACAACATCGAGTTCAAAGTTTGCAATGTTCACAAGAATATATCTTTCACCAAGATCTTCAGACAGCCATCGCCATCGTTCCATATTAATCAACACCTGCTGTAACCGCTGTTCAACAGACGTGTTGAGCTGCGCCAATGTTTCACGACCGACCAATCCATCGGCATCGATACCATGCCGTTCCTGAAACCGGATAACCGCACGTTCGAGAGTATTGTCAAATGTGGCTTCATTGATTGATGTGTGTATGTCGTGATCGCCGGCAAGAATCAGTCGTTCACGCAAAATAGCGACACGTTCACCAGTATCGCCTTTACGCATTGTCGGTCCTTCTGGTACAACAGGCCAGCCGCTGTTCTCATAAATTTCACGGTACCGCGCGAGCGATTCTCTGAGGCGGAAATACTCAGAATGGTTAGGGAGTAAATTTTGTAGTGCAAGGTTTATTTTCCCATTTTCCAACGCTTCGTGCAGGACATCACCGAGATGCACTTCGCGTCGTGATGGATGCCACTCAGGATCTAATGTTTCGGGATCTGTTCGTCCTCCGGATAAATGCGAACCGAGTACGAGAAATGCATCGGTGAGTAACAGATCTAAATCGACAAGTTGAAGGTGATC
>PWXV01000259.1 GCA_003568415.1 Ignavibacteriales bacterium | reverse complement strand
TTTCTTACCCGCGATGAAAAAGTGACATTGATCGAATCGGTTAAAGAGAATGCAGGACCGGAGAAAGTTATCATCGCAGGTACCGGTTCGGACTCTATAAAAGATACTGTCTCGCTGACAAATGAGGTTGCGGATCTCGGTGCTGATTACGCACTTGTGGTCACACCTTCGTATTACAAATCCGAAATGAATCATGACTCGTTTGTTATGTACTTCACCATGGTTGCCGATGCGGTAAAGATACCGGTTATAGTGTATAATGTCCCGAAGTTTACCGGCGTGGATATGGAGGTGGAGACCGTCGCACAGCTTTCAGAACATCGGAATATTGCGGGTATAAAAAACAGCACCGAGAATATGCGGCAGTTGATCGAATTTGTTACGAATACACCAGATGATTTTTCAGTGATTGCAGGTACGGCGTCGGTGCTTTATAATGGGTTAATAAGCGGGGCAACCGGTGGTATTATTGCTCTTGCGAATATTGCGGCTGATGATTGTGTCAATATTCAAAAGCTGGTCGAAGCGGGTAAGATGCCGGAAGCGCTTGTATTGCAGGAGCGTTTGATACCCGTCAACAAAGCGATCACTTCGCAATACGGTGTTGCGGGGTTGAAGGCGGCGATGGATATGCTGGGATATTTTGGCGGTGAGCCGCGGGCGCCGTTGATGACGCTGGAAGACGGGGTAAAGGAGAATATCCGCAGGATACTTTCCAGATCGGACTTATTGTAGGAAATCAAAAGCGTCTTGACGTTACAACGTCATAGCGTTATCTTATGTCCGGAGAAGAAAATTCTGAAACGAATCAAAATCACTGAAATCGAAACCCGGTGCAACGGTACAACCAACAAGAGTATAGGACGATGTATCGTTCACGGCAGCGGCGAACCAGATTCCTTTTTCGATCAACGCCTGCGGCGTTTCTCCATTCTCTATCATAATACAAAATGTTTTTGCCCTCAATTGTTTTGTCATGTAATCTTTAAATCCTTCAACAAACCTTCATTAAGATCGTAGACCCAGCCATGGATCTGCGGTGCAGTACCGTTGCGTATTGCTTTTTGTAGAACTGACGTACCTTTTACATTGTTGACCTGTTCTATGACATTCAATTCCACCAGACGTCGAAAACGTTGTTCGTCATCAGTGATGGAATTCAACTCGTCCTCGTGTAAGCGCATCACATCGCGTATATTCATCAGCCAGTTATCAATCAACCCATAATAGTCGTCAGTCATTGCAGCCCGGACACCACCGCAGTAATAATGACCTTTCACAATAATATGCTGTACCTTTAGTACCTCTACTGCATATTGAAGTGCAGACAGAAAATTCAGATCGGTGTGTACCGCGAGATTCGCGATATTCCGGTGAATGAATAACTCGCCCGGTCCCGCTCCGGTAATGATATTCGGGGAGACACGGCTGTCGCTGCAGCCGATAAGAAAGAACTCCGGTTTTTGTCCTTTCGAAAGTCTATTAAAATAGTTTTTGTCTTCCCTGAGTTTTTCCTGAACCCATTTACGATTATTTTCAAAAAGCCGTTTGTATGATTGATCCATTATTATTACTTATAAGTAGATAGTATTGACAAATATTTATTCGCTATTTAATCGTGCCTCTTCGAGCAGTTGTGCTAATTCTGTACCGAGATGGGTCACCATAATTTCACGATACGGTGCAGTGTTTACATAGCCGTCACCTTCTTCAAAAAACCGGGTGATAATGGGTGTCCAGTCGCTGTTATTCGGTAGTATGTAGCCGAATTGCTCGGACGGTTCATCAGCTATACCGTGACGACGCAAGGGTACACCGGCTTCACGGGCCCGCCAGTAATTATAGACATCAACATACGCAAAATATTTATTATCCGATGCTACTTGCTCGATGATTTCATTATTTGAATGGGCAAAGTCTATCTGAAGTTCCGGGTAAAATTCATCACGGAAATAATTGATGCGTTCCTCGTGCAGGGTACCTTCGAACGCAAGTGCACGCAGATGGGCGAACTCACCGGCAATGGTTTCGGGTGAGCTGAGCTCTTCCGTTTCTTTGTTGGTTATCAACACCGCAATGTTGGTCATATACGGCGGGCTGAAATCAATTTCCTTCCACCGCTCATCCGTTATGGTAACGTTGCCCATACCAAAGATCCCGGACGGAGATTCTTTTACCGTATTATAAAAATGCGACCACGATTCTATGTTTTCTTTCTGCAGCGTGATCTCATAGCCGTATGTATTTTCAATCCAGTTGACAAAATCGTAAAAGATATCTGCCGTCACACCGGTCAGGTTATTCCCGTTATCATAATATGCAAAGCCGTCGCTTGCGACATAGTAGAGGAGAATGGTTCCTTCACCGGTTGTTTCAACACGCTGCCAGCTATCTGCCGGGGAATCGTCCGGTGTACAGGATGCGATCCATACCGTTGCAAGTATGATCAGAATAAGATTAGTATTCATCATCCCCCGTCAGTTCATTCCACAAATAAGTGTAGGTGATTGCGCTCAAGAGCGCTCGCTGCTCATTGGTAACACCGGCACCGTGTCCGCCTTCTGTGTTCTCAAAATAAAAAACCGTATATCCCATATCTT
>PWXV01000063.1 GCA_003568415.1 Ignavibacteriales bacterium | reverse complement strand
TTCAATGGTATCCAGTGATCCGTCGAATTCCTGACCTGCCCCCGTAAGAACAGATTCAAGCATCCGGGTAACCTTCGATTGCTCATCGATGAGGTCTTGCGGTAACATAAACATACCGTTGCTTGAAAAGACAACCGATCGATCGATAACCGTTTTGAGTTCCCGTATGTTGTTTTTCCATTCGTGATTTACAAGGATGCTCAGTGCATTGATATCCATAATCGGTTCTTGTATGCCGATTTGTTTGCACGCTTCATTCATAAAATGTTCAACCAGAAGCGGAATATCTTCTTTCCGTTCACGAAGCGGGGGTATTTCAAGAGTGCTTAGCGGTGCTAAATGATCCGCGAGTTCAGGAATAATTTCATTTCGTTGCGACAATTTGACGGGATTATCTTTGGTAGTGACGATAATTCGTACGTTAACCGGATCTGTGTTCGAATCCCGCAATTCTTTCAATTCATTCAGGAAATGGACCAATTTCATCTGATTTCTATAGTTGGCGCTTTCAATCTCCTCAATGAGGATGGTTCCGCCTTCGACTAAGTCGGTAAGACTGTTTCTCGATGTATCGGGTAATCCTGGAGTTCCCTCAGAATAGCCAAAAAGGGCTGCCGAAAGTTCATGTTCACCGAGATTATGTAGCTTTACATCGATAAGCGGGACTGTATCA
This sequence comes from Ignavibacteriales bacterium, assembly GCA_003568415.1. Classification (GTDB taxonomy): domain Bacteria; phylum Bacteroidota; class Ignavibacteria; order T3Sed10-11; family T3Sed10-11; genus T3Sed10-11. The sequence continues at coordinate 11,057 of PWXV01000063.1, read as the reverse complement.
TTTCCCCGGACCCTGTCGTAATGGATTTTCTTCCCGACAACGCTTTTTCCACTGCCGCGCTCACCGATTATAAGAATATCATCTTTCCTCGAAGCAAATTTCTGTATCTGCTTGTTGATATTCTTTATTGCTTTGCTTTTCCCGATTAATGTAACTTTCATGGCGTTTTTTCGTACTACAAGTAAAAATTGTTCGTATAAATTTTCTACTCTAAGTATATGTGATTATGAAATATTATGGTATGCGCTTGCTCACACGAAGAATCTGCATCACATATGGAAAAATTTTTGTTTTTTTGAATAAAATACCGCATATTTATGTTTGCAGAACGTTCCGACCCTTGCAATTGTTTCTAATTTATCCTCGTTTAATCCCGCTCTATTATGAGTAATCCCCTGTAAAAAAAAGGGTGTTTGTAACATATAGGTAAAAAGGTTTATTATTGTATGCTATCTGAAAAACTGCAGAGAGGTTATAGATTATTTTTTGGTAATCTGTGTATTTTATTGCTGATACTTATTGCTGCCGGTGAATCCAGCCGGGCAACATCTCCCGATACATTGTCATTGTCAATCGATGAAGCACTGGAAATTGGAATGGTGAATAGTTATCTGTTACGGCGCGGACTGCTTGATTTAAGTACCGCAGATTCTCAGGTCCGGGAGGCGTGGGGGCAGGTTTACCCCCAATTTGATGTAAGTGCAAATTATATCCGTAATGTTTTAACCGCCAATCCATTCGCAGGAACCGAGGCAGGTGGATTATTCCAGACATTTGCATCTATCGAGTGGCTCGATTATAATGAACGTGCACGAACCGACGGTGACCCTGCAACAACGCCCATCGAGTTTGAGGAATTTTTAAGCCGGCAGCAGCAGGCATATGACCAGGCAGGTATTGTGCCACCCGGTGCTGCCGATGATCCTTTTGGGGTAGATAATCAGTTTATGACAACGCTCAGCATCTCGCAAACTTTATACAGCGGCCGGGCTTTCAGTGCAATTCGCGGAGCCGAGCAGTTTCGTAAAGTAAACGAAGACCAGGTCGATCGTGATCGACAGGAAGTAGCTCACCAGATACGGTCTGCTTACTATGCCGCACAACTCGCTCAGGAAACAGCAGATGTTATCAAGAGCAGTATAGTACGAACGAGACGCACCGTAGATGAGATAAAGAAGAGTGTTGAACAGGGTGTTTTGTCAAAATCAGACCGGCTGAGTGCTGAGGTTGAACTGGTAAATCTTGAAACCGATTTTATCGAGGCCTCGAATGATGCAGAACTTGCACTGAAAAATTTAAATATAATTCTCGGGGCCCCTGTAAGAACGCATTTAGAACTGACTTCACGACTCGAGTTCAATTCACAAAATGTCCCTGATATCCCGACTGTTGACGATGCATATCAGCGGGCTGCACAACGCAGGCCGGATATACAACAAGTCGAAGGATTAATTGAACTTGAGAAGGTTCAGCGTAATCTCGCGCGTGCTTCATACTTTCCGGAAATAAGCGCCTTCGCAAATCTGAATTATTTGGGGAATGTACCCGACCGGCGGTTTATCGTTATGCGGGATCCGGGTGATCCATTCCAACTTGAAACCCGTGATCGTGAATTTTTCTCGGATGCATACTGGAATCCGAGCGTTGCAGTGGGGATACAATTCAGCTGGCGGTTGTTTACCGGTTTTCAGACAACACAGCAGGTACAGCAGCGAAGTATCGCAATTCAACAAGCCGAAATTGATTACGAACAACTTAAAGAAGCGGTATATCTCGAAGTCACCGCGGCAGTGAATAATCTCAGAGCTGCGTATGATCGTATCCGCAGCCAGGAACGGAATATAGAACAGGCCGAATTAAATCACGAGTTCGCGGTGAGACGTTTGCAGGAGGGTGTTGGTACTGCGCTTGAGGAGCGTCAGGCATCGATGCTGCTCGACCAGAGCAGGTTAAGTTATCTCTCGGCAGTATATGATTATTTAGTTGCCGTGAGTGAATATAAAAAAGCGGTAGGAGAACGAATATGAAATTAAGCATTATATTTGTAATTGCATTTATCTTTGTGCAATGCGATGTACCGGAGTCCGGTAATCCAGATGAGAATCAGCGCGTACGTACTGTTGCCGTTGAAACCGTGACGATGGAAGAGGATACCCTTGAGGAAATGATCAGACTCAACGGTACGGTCGAGGCGTTTGATGACGCGACCATTTCGTCGGAAGCGAGCGGTAGAATTCAAAATATTGTCCCGCTCGGGACGCAATTGGATGAAGGAGATGTGATAGCCGGAATGGATGACCGGTTATTACAGGCGCAGTACGAAGCCTCCCGCGCAAGCTACGAACTCGCGGTCGATACGTATAATCGTCAACAAGCATTATATGCCGATTCGATTATCAGTGAGCTTGAGTATAACACAATACGAACCCAGCGCGATCAGGCGGCAGCCCAATTGGAGCAGGCACAAAAACAGTTGCTTGATGCACAAATTGAAGCTCCGTTTCCGGGACGTGTTGAAGAACGGTTTGTTAAAGCAGGCGAACTTATCAATCCCGGAATGCCTGTTGCGCGCATTGTCAATACCAGCAGGGTTAATATTACCGCCGGTGTTCCCGAGCGGTATGCTGCCGATGTTCGCGAAGGTACACGTGTGGTAATTTCGTTCAGAGCATATGGTGATATGAATCGTGAGGCGACCATAACTTTCGCCGGTAATGTGGTAGATTCAGAGACAAGAACATTTCCAATAGAAATTGAATTTCCGAATCCCGATCGCACAGTAAAGCCCGAAATGGTTGCCGAACTTCAGATTCAACGGCGTACCATTGAAAATACATTTGTCGTACCGCGTACTGCACTTGTTCGCGATGAATACGGTCCTAATGTATTTATTTCATGCACCGAAAACGATTATCCTGTTGCGAAGTTTGTTCCGGTAGAAACAGGCGCTGTTTCCGGTGCGTTAGTAGAAATCGTTGACGGATTACAGGCGGGAGATGAAGTTGTGGTCTCCGGTCAGAGGAATCTCAATCCGGGTGACAGACTTGAAATATTAGATACGAAAGGCAGCGTGGAATACATCCTCGCTATTCGCAATCGATCGACGGGAAGATAAAGGAATATGAAACTTACTGAATTGTCATTACAAAACCGTACGGCTATAGTTATCCTCACGGTTATATTGATCATCGGCGGACTTGTCAGTTATCAGACTATTCCAAAGGAATCGAATCCATCAATTGAAATTCCGTTATATATCATTACGACTGTATATCCGGGAATAGGTCCATCGGATATGGAATCGCAGGTTACCCAACCGCTTGAACGCGAGTTACAGGGAATATCCGGCGTCGATGAAATACGGTCTACAACAACTGAAGGTTTCAGCAGCATTATTGTTGAATTCGATCTCGACACACCGATGATCGAGGCGAGCCAGCGTGTTCGTGAGCGTGTTGACCTTGCCCGGTCTGAACTGCCGGGAGATGCGGAAGATCCGGTTATCACCGAATTCGATATAGATGATTTTCCGATAATGACCATTAATCTTTCGGCAGATTACTCGCTCTCTCGATTAACCGAAATTGCCGAATTATTGGAGGAAGAACTTGAAACGGTTCGGGGGGTTCGGGAAGTAGATTTGATAGGCGGCCTTAAACGGGAAGTGCAGGTGAATGTCGATCATAATGCACTAAAAGGTTATAATGTGTCGTTCCAGCAAATTATCGGCGCAATTCAGGGACAGAATATTACCATCCCCGGCGGTACAATCGATGTTGAATATTTAAGTTATTTACTCAGAGTAAGCGGAGAATTCACCGACCCGAGTGAAATTGAAAATTTGATCGTATCCGTACCGGTAGCCGGCGAAGATGGTGGAAGATCATCAAGAGGTGTTGTATATATCCGCGATCTTGCCGAGGTGCTTTTTGGATTTAAAGACCGGGAGAGTTATTCGCGGCTCAGCATATTACAGGAAGTTGATAATAACGGAAACCTTGTTGCCATACCACGCGAGCAAATCAATGCACAACAGGTTGTCAGTTTACAGGTCAAGAAACGTCCCGGTGCAAATATACTTGAAACGGCAGATGGTGTGTTCGAGGCGATCGATCGGTTTCCGTTCCCGGCCGGAACACAGTTGGTAATAACCGGCGATCAAAGTGAAGAGATCGAGACGCTCATTAACGATCTTGAAAACAGCATTATAATGGGAATGATGCTGGTGGTGCTTGTACTTGTATTTTTCCTCGGGATCAGAAATGCGTTATTGGTAGGTACTGCCGTTCCGTTATCGATTTTGATCGGATTTATCATTTTCCAGTTATTCGGCATCACTGTTAATTTTGTCATTCTGTTTAGTTTGATCATCGCACTCGGTTTGCTCGTCGATAATTCAATCGTTATGGTTGAAAATATTTACCGGTGGCGTGAACGGGGATATGAGCGTTTCGATGCCTCACGGCAAGCCGGAAATGAGGTCGGCTATGCTTTGCTTGCCTGTACGGCAACACTTGTTGCAGCATTTGTACCGATGTTGTTCTGGCCCGGTATAATTGGTCAGTTCATGGGTTTCCTTCCGCAAACCCTGATAATCGTATTACTATGCTCACTCTTTGTAGCGCTTGTTCTGTATCCGACCCTAACCGCATATTTAGTCCGTCTGGAGAATGAACCGAAACCAAAAAGAAGTACGTTGTTTTGGGTGATTGTTGGTGCCGGATTGTTAATCCTTGCGTTGATGATCGGACTTGGAAATCCGATAACACTTTTAGTCCTGATCCTGGCAGCAGTATTTTTTATTGGTACCTATCGGTTTATTGTCAAACCGCTTTCGTTTACTTTCAGAGAAAAAATATTACCTGCAATTATTGAACAATACCGGCGGTTTTTACGATGGATGCTCGAACGTGATTACACGGTCAAACGTGCATATTTAAGAAATACGGCAAGCCTTGTCTGTTTAGCGGCAGGAGTGTTATTACTAATATTGGGTGGTATTGTTTCTGCTGTATCGCAGGCATCTGGGTTGGTTTTACTTGTTCCCGGTATTGCTGCATTAGTAATCGGTTTACTCGGAGTTTTACTACATACACACGAGGCGCTTTTGCGGGGCGGGAAAGTTACATTTATAAGCGGTCTTATTGTCGGATTTGCGATGGCAATCGGATTGCTGTTTTCATCCTTTGCCGGTGCAGACATTGATCTTCGAACCGTTTTAGTATTGATGGGACTTCCGGCTGTCATTATTCTGTTTGGTTTTATCGGAATGTTCCGGCAGAGCGATAAACCGATCATACTTACCGACAACAGGGCATTGCTTATCAATATGGTGCTGGGCGCACTTATCGGGATCATTGTAATGTTTATCGGCGCACCGACCGGTGTAGAATTCTTTCCGGAAACGGATCCGAACCAGCTTGTAGTCAATATCGAAGGCCCTATCGGGATGAATGTGGAAGCAACGAATAATGTAGCACTTCAGGTGTATGATCGTATCAATGAAGTGCTTGACGAGTTTCCTGCAGCACGGGCGGGTGTCGAAAATATTCTTGTTAATGTTGGCATCTCATTAAGTCCGTTCGCACCCGGGGTGGGAACGCCCGAAGAGGCTACAATGAATATCAATATGGTTGATTTCGGTGATCGTAAGGAACCGAGCGGTCAAACACTGACACGGTTGCGGGAGCGGTTACGGGATATTCCCGATATGGACATCCGTATCGAACCGCAAGAGATTGGACCGCCGACCGGACCACCGGTTAACATTGAGGTGTCGGGAGAGGATTTCGATCAGATAGTTCGCATAACAGAAGAAATAACGGAAATGCTGATGGAGGCGTCGGCGGTTGGTGCTATACCCGGACTTGTTGATGTACAAAACAATATCGCAGGCGGTTTCCCCGAATATCGCGTATTAATCGATCAGGAAAAAGCGAATCAATTCGGATTAAGTGTAAGCGATATAGCGCAAACTATTCGAATAGCAATCAACGGAGTTGAAGCAAGTACATTTCGCGATGGTGAGGATGAGTACGATATAGTGGTACGACTCCGTAAAGAAGATCGTGAAGACTTGCAAAATCTTGATCAACTGATGATCAATAATAATATGGGACGACAGATTCCGCTTGTGTCGGTTGCTGATTTTGTCGATGGTGCAGGCCTTGGTTCCATTACACGACTTGATCTCCGACGTACTGCGGAAGTTGAAGCACAGGCGGCTCCCGGTTTCAGCGGGCCTCAGGTGCTCGCACAGGTTCAGGAATATCTTGCAGATTATCGTGCAGGGCTTCCCCTGGGATACGAAATGGAGTATACCGGTGAGAGTGAAGACCAGGATGAAAGTTTTGGATTTCTTGCGGTAGCGCTCGGTGTCGGTATTGCGCTCATATTTCTTGTTCTTTTAATAAAGTTTAACAATATGTCGGCTCCGTTCATTATAGTTACTGCAGTAGCTTTGAGTTTAACGGGTGTTTTACTCGGTCTTATCATTACAAGAACCAATTTCGGTTTGATGACATTTATCGGTATTATCAGTCTTGCCGGTATTGTATGTATCAATAATATTGTGTTGCTTGATTATATCAAGCAGTTACTCGGGCGCGGTTATTCCAAGTCCGAGGCAATTGTGGAAGCAGGTTCTATTCGTCTGCGTCCTGTTTTGCTCACGGCTCTCACAACAATACTCGGACTGGTTCCGTTAACGTTCGGAATAAATTTTGATTTTATCGGATTATTCACCAATCTTGATCCCGATTTCCAACTTGGTTCGGAGAACACTGCATTCTGGGGACCGATGGGAACGGCAATCATCAGCGGACTTACATTTGCTACCTTCCTTACGCTTGTCGTAGTGCCGGTTATCTATTCATCAATTGACTCATTGATGAATAAGGTATCCTCATTGTTAAAAGGATAAAAAAATAGCGCTTACTGAAAAGTCAGGCTTCCCGCACACGTCGGGAAGGGGGTTTTTAGTGAGAACTATGCAGTATCGTTCACTGACAGATATGTGTGACATTTTCACTATATTGAAACACACTAACGATCAAAACGGTAAAAAATACTTGCATTTTCGCTGGTTAGATTATATATTTTAGAATTCAAAAATGTCTAATGTTGACCGATGCAGCATGATTGCGAATGTCGACTTTCTTGGACTATCCCCCGAATTATCGGTAAGGTTTATCCTGCCCGGTGTAAAATCTTGTTGGTTCATATTTAGTGAGATAGATAATACTCAATGTTACTATAGGAAATTACTATGAAAGCAAGAGATGCGAATGTAATAATCAAAACATCCGAATATGATGCTATAGTATTTGATCTCGACGGTGTTGTGACTGATACCGCAGGTGTCCATGCCGCTGCCTGGAAGCAACTCTTCGATGAATTTTTAAAAAATTATGCAGAGAAAACAGAGACTGAATTTGTTCCGTTCGATAAGGAGGATGATTACCTGAAATATGTCGATGGTAAACCCCGCTACAAAGGAGTCGAGGACTTCTTGAAGTCACGCGGCATTACCCTTGAACAAGGCGATCCGGAAGATCCACCGGATAAGGAAACAATTTGCGGTTTAGGAAACAAGAAAAATATAGCATTTCAGGAGCGGCTTGAGAATGATGGTGTTGCAATATTTGATTCCACCGTTAAACTTATCGAAACTGCCCGGGCGCGGGGAATGAAAATCGGTATCATATCATCCAGCAAAAATTGTGAGCCGGTATTGAAACGGGCAGGGCTGCTTGATTTGTTTGAAGTAAAAGTGGACGGAGTCGATGCGGCAGAGATGGGTCTCAAAGGAAAACCGCATCCGGATGTATTCCTCTCGGCAGTTGATCAGTTAGGTGTAGCCGCTCAGCGGTCAGTTGTCGTTGAGGATGCAATATCCGGCGTACGGGCCGGTGACCGGGGTGACTTCGGTTTGGTGATCGGTGTCGATAGAACAGGTATTGAAGAACAATTACTTGAGAAAGGAGCAGATGTAGTGGTTAAAGATCTTATACAGGTGCAGATTGAAGATGATACACCATCGTCATGGCTGCCATCGGCTATACAATCGTTTGACGAAATAATGGAGAAGATTAAAGGAAAAGAATTAGCAGCATTTCTCGACTATGATGGAACGCTCACACCGATTGTGGAACGACCTGAAGATGCAATCATGGCTGATGATATGCGGGAAGTCATTGCGGAATTAAGTAAACAGTGTAAAGTCGCTATTGTCAGCGGAAGAGACAGAGCTGATGTCCAGGAACGTGTGAAACTTGACAACTTGTTTTATGCCGGCAGCCATGGATTCGATATTAAAGGACCCGGTGGATTTGAAAAAATTCACGACAAAGGTAAAGAGTTTATACCGATACTTGATCGGGTAGAGCAAGAACTCGAGAAAACACTTCAAACGATTGATGGTGGAGCTCAGGTTGAACGGAAAAAATTCTCAGTTGCTACCCATTATCGCCGTGTTGCTGAGGAGAATGTACAGAAAGTAAAAGATGCGGTTGATAAAGTGTTACATAAATATGATTCGTTAAAAAAGGGGGGCGGCAAAAAAGTAATTGAAATTCAACCTGCTGTCGATTGGCATAAAGGTAAAGCAGTGCGGTGGCTGCTCGATGCTCTCGAACTTGATCGGGAGAAGGCGGTCCCGATGTATATTGGCGATGATTTAACCGATGAAAATGCATTCAGAGAAATTAAAAAAGACGGCATAGGAATTTTAGTCGCGACGGAAGAAAAGAAAACTGAAGCGCATTATGTGTTAGCAGACACCGATGCAGTTCGTGCGTTTTTAAAACGATTAAGTACATCAATTGAACAGGGGGATTCATAACTATGTGGAATCTGAAATATACTGAATTCAAACCCGATGACCAGGGATTACGCGAAGCGTTATGTACACTCGGTAACGGATACTTTGCCACACGGGGAGCCGGTGAAGAAGCCGCTGCAGATGATGTGCATTATCCCGGTACCTATCTAGCCGGCGGTTTTAACCGGATGAAGACAGAAATATCGGGCAGGATGGTTGAGAATGAAGATCTGGTAAATTTTCCAAACTGGCTTCCACTCAACTTCAGGCCGGAGGGCGGTAACTGGTTTAATCTGCAGGATGTTGAAATACTTTCCTACCGGCAAGAATTACATATTCGTGAGGGAATGCTCGAACGGGAAGTTACATGCAAAGATTCTGAAGGTCGGATTACTACACTTATCAGTTACCGGTTTGTACATATCAGGGAGATGCATCTTGCTGCAATAAAAATGATTATTCGCCCCGAAAATTGGTCCGGTAAAATTCAGATACGGTCGGCACTCGACGGAACGGTTGTCAATAAGGGTGTAGAACGTTATAAAGCTTTGCGGGGTGACCATCTCATAGCACGCGACTGGGGTCCCGTCGGTGAAGAAGGTATATGGTTGAAAGTTGAGACAAAACAATCGCGGATACGGATGGCGCAGGCAGCACGGACACGGGTATTTGATGATAAAGGAATTCAGCTGTTTCCGCATCGTGAATTAATGGAGGAAAGCGGTTTTGTTGCACACCGGCTTGATTGTGAAGTGCAGGAGGGGAAAGAGCTCAGCGTAGAGAAAATCGTTGCGTTATATTCATCACGCGATAAAGCAATCACCGAAAGCGGACTCGAAGCGCGGAGTGCAATCGAGGATGCTGATACATTCGAGGAGCTTTTTAAATCTCATAAAAGACGGTGGGAATATTACTGGGATCGTACCGATATAACATTTGATGAAGATGGCGGCAGAATGCAGTTGATACTTCGCCTCCATATATTTCATATCATTCAAACAACATCGATGAATAGTCTCGACCTGGATTTCAGTATACCTGCCCGGGGATTGCATGGTGAAGCATATCGCGGTCATATTTTCTGGGATGAAATGTTCATTCTGCCATTCCTAAATTATCGGTTGCCTGAGATTACCCGTTCATTGTTATTGTATCGTTACCGTCGTATGGGTGTTGCACGCAGAGCCGCAAAGAAAGAAAACTTACGCGGTGCTTTATTTCCCTGGCAGAGCGGCAGTAACGGACGTGAGGAGACGCAAGAGGTACACCTCAACCCCCGCTCCGGGAAATGGGATCCCGATCATACCCATTTACAACGACATGTGAATGCTGCTATTGCATATAATATATGGCACTATTATCAAACTACCCATGATATAGAATTCCTTACGGCCTACGGCGCTGAAATGCTCGTAGAAATTGCGCGGTTGTGGGATTCATTGACGACATACAATGAGGAACTCGACCGGTATGAGATCAGAGGTGTCGTCGGTCCGGATGAGTACCACGAAGGTTATCCAGACAGTGATGAGCCGGGATTAATTAACAATACGTATACCAATGTTATGGCTGTCTGGTGTATTCTTCGGGCAATTGAATCGCTTCAGTTGCTTGATCCCGAGTGCCGTAAAGAGGTTGCAGACAAGGTCGATTTGCACGAAGATGAAATCTCACGATGGCATGATATAACCAAAAAAATGATAATCGTTTTCGAACGTGACGGTATCCCTGCACAGTTTGAAGGATATGAGAGTTTGAAAGAACTTGACTGGGATGCCTATAAAGAAAAATACGGTGAGCTTCATCGACTCGACCGGATACTGAAAGCCGAAGATGATAATCCGAACAGATATAAAATATCAAAACAGGCAGATGTCTTGATGTTATTTTATTTGTTTTCATTCGAGGCATTGGAAGATATTTTCCATCGGCTTGGTTACAATCTTGAACGTGAGAAAATACATGAAATTTTGGATTATTACCTTGCACGCACCGATCACGGTTCAACATTGAGCCGTGTCGTTCATTCATGGGTACTTGCCCGTTCCGACAAAAAACAATCCTGGGAATTATTTAAAGAGGCACTCGAAAGCGATATTAGTGATATTCAGGGAGGAACGACTAAAGAAGGCATCCACCTCGGTGCTATGGCAGGGACGGTTGATCTGGTACAGCGTTGCTTTACCGGTTTAACCATTCGTGACGATATCATCTGGCTCAACCCGGCACTTCCGGA
>PWXV01000127.1 GCA_003568415.1 Ignavibacteriales bacterium | reverse complement strand
GCAGCGCGTACATAAAACTCGAAGCCAGTGCCGTGAGCGCAAGTGGTTTCACCGCCGGGCTTCATCGTGTTCCATCCCTCATCCAATTCATCAAGTGCAGGCATGTGGATATTCTGCTCAGTATTAACTTCCTGTGCAAATATTGCTGCAGGTAGTGATACCAAACAAATAGTTGTAACAATTCCCGTGATATAACGGCTTACTATTCGAGACATACGTTCCTCATATTATTTTGGTAAGATATCCCCGGTAAACATAACGGGGATCATTTATATTCGCCGGTTATTGTGGATCTCTCATAAACTTTCAGGAGTATATCGCACATTGCAACACCGTTAATGTGCTCATTCCGGAATACTCAATAGAAATGTTACCGTAAGGTAAGGCTCCGGAAACAAAGAAATATATATCTGAAAATTCAGGGCAACTCTACTGACAAAATATAGGTATATTTTTTTATAAAAGTCAATTTTCAGAACTCACAGTATTGTAATCCGGAATCACCGGGCAATATTTTCTATTGGGAACAATTTTCTTTATTTCACCAGCATTAACCGCTTCGTCTCGACATACTCACCCGCACGCAGCTGATACAGGTAGATACCGCTCGTGAGATGACTCGCATCGAAAAGTGTTGAGTATTCGCCGGCAGTCAAATGTTCATCTACGAGCGTGGTTACTTTTCTTCCCAGGATATCATATATCGTGAGAGTCACCATCGTATGTTCGGGAATAGAAAAACCTATTGTGGTTGATGGATTAAACGGGTTCGGATAGTTTTGCAAAAGAGCAAAAGATTCAGGTACTGCACCTCCTGTATTTTCGACCACATGAACAGCACCTGCACGATATTCAAAATCCGTGAGTACAATATCGAAAATCTGTGAGTCTTCATCATAAGTAATCAAATAGGTCATCGGATAATACCCGCTTCTTTGATACGCCTGGGGCTGCTTTATCGCTATGGTGTCGGCGGGATAGGTAAGCAGGTATTCGTTTGTAATCATCGGTTCGATGAATATCATCTCGCCTTGATAAAAGCCATAGATCAATGTTTCTGTAAAGGGTTCCCCGTGAAGCTCGGCCGCTAAACTGTCGACAAAATGCACACCCATCTCGGGAATGGCAAAAAATTCCGGCTCACCCGGAAAGATATACCCCTCGGGCATAAACTCATCCGCTATCGCGGTAGTATCGATCATAGGAGGTATAGCCATCCGTTCCTCTTCCGGAATCATATAGAAATGGAAATCGAAATGAGGTACCCCCCACCATTCAAGCGGCGGATGACCCATTGGCTCATACCAGGTGGCAGCATGTATGAACAAGCTATCGGAAGCTACCCGGGGAAAGTCAATCGAATAAACACCCTGTTCCGGATCCTCGACTGCCGCTTCCGATACCGCTATTCCGATATTAAGCGGGGCATTTTCCGGATCCACTTCTACCCACGTGTATATTATCCCGCCGCCGAGTGTTAACGTATCCCCGTACGTGATGGTTTGAGCATTTCCGGTTGAAACAGAGAATACCGAAAATAGCATTATCAGTAAAGGAACAATGGATTGTAAAAAAGTGAAAGGGAATTTAAATGTCCCTTCGTGAGCGGAATTTTGTAAATTACCGATTGCCATAAATCCTCCCATTAGTATATTAGAGTATTACTGAAAGACACTCACCTACCTGTCGCTACGAGCGAAGTAACGATACAAGAGTATAATGGAGGGAGAATACAGATACAATACCCTGATTAGGGTATTTTTCTCACCGTTACCGGTTATTGGTTATTAGGTAATCGTCACCCCGGACTTGTAAATTTGTAACCGGTAACTGATTTATAACAATTTATTTTTTACAGCCTTGGAAATTGCTGCAGCCCTGGAATGGACATGAAGCTTTGCGTATATATTTTTAATATGGGTATGAACGGTCAGGGGACTTATAAAGAGTTTCTCACCGATCTTCTTCTCACTCAGCCCCTCGACAAGCAGTTCGAGAATTTTACGCTCCCGGGGTGAGAGCGTCAGCAGTTCCTCCTGCGGAGTTGTTTTTTCCCTGATCAGGTTCAGTAATCGGCGCGCGATGAGCGGACTCATCGGTGCTCCGTGTAAGATTCCCCGTATCGATTCAATCAATTCATCTTTCTTTGCATTTTTAAGGATATAACCCGATGCACCGGCACAGATCGAATTGAATATTTTCTCATCGTCGTCGTAGACGGTTAACATCAATATTTCAATAGTCGGGTATTCTTCTTTAATTTTTCGTACCGCTTCGATACCGGACATTCCGGGCAATCCGATGTCCATTAACAGGACTGTCGGAATATCCTTTGCCAACCCCTTGAAAGCATCTTCTGCCGATTCATACGCACCGACACAATCGACATCCTCCACACCGTTCAGAGTAGCAACGTGCATCTCGCGGGTTCTCTTATCGTCTTCTACAATCATTACCGAGATCGTATTGACAGTTGATCTGTTTTTTTCCAATGAAATGCTCATCGGGCAGGGCTCCATATATATTTGGTATAGTGTAAAGATCAACGGGTAGAATTACAATACCCTGATCAGGGTATTTTTACCAGAAGAATTAAACGGGTTCCGTTCGTTTGATCGGATTCTATCTGAAGGTCTCCATCTATGGCTTCCGCCCGCCGTTGCATATTTTTTAAACCGTGACCGTTCGTGTTAACAGGCTTGCCGAATCCTTTTCCGTCATCGACAATCCTTAAAAATAATATCCCCTTCCTTCTCGTCAAGTCGATGTGAACCGAAGTAGCGTCTGCATGCCGGATAATGTTAGTAATTGCTTCTTTGAAGAGCAAAAACAAATTCCGCCGAAAATCAAGCGACAGATTAAGTGATTGCAATTTCGGTTCGATATATATATCGTAATCGATACCTCTCGTTTCAAATATTTTAGAAGCGAATGATTTCATATATAGTGCAAAGTTTTCGAACGAATCGTTTTTCGGATCGACCGCCCATACGATGCTCCTCATTGATTCGAGAATATCGCGGGAGTCCGAGCCTATTTCTTCAAGGAGTGAAAGAATCTTCTCTCCTTCGCCATTCCCGGTTCCGTCAATGTTAAGTAACTGCTGAAGCTGTTCCTGTGCCGAATCACTGAACAAGGATACTCGGGTCAATGCAGCACCGATATCATCGTGCAGGTCGCTTGCAATATTCGACCGGAGGCGTTCTATTTCAAATAAACGCTGAACTCTAATATGGATAAACAATCCGACCACCGCTCCAACAAGGAGTAGAACCGAGCTTATAAACCACCACTGCGACCATAAGGGCGGTACAATGGTAAACGTAAAGGAGGCAGGTTGAATCGATGGTATATTGTCGGAATTAATTGCCTGTACTTCGAAGGTGTATGAACCCGGTCTCATTACTGCATAGGTTACAGATCGTTGTCCGGTTAGCGTATGCCATTTCTGATCAACTCCGTTCATCCGGTATTGATAGCGGAGAAGATTGCCGTCCCGCAGGCTGATTCCGGCAAATTCGATATCGACAGTCTTATTTCTTCCGCGAAATTTATTTTCGCGTTCTACATCGATCGATTTCCCATCGATATGAACATTTTTCAAAAAAATAGGCGGCGGTGAGACCACATTCTCATATTCATCCAGGTTATTAATATATAACCCGTCAGGTGACTGAAACCACAAATATGCACCGGCATACACACCACAGGTATACACAGGTTTACCGATTAGATCCAGCCGCGGCGAATGCGGCACAAAGTCTGAAATACCGATTCCACCGATACCGGTATGCATTCCGGCGAAAACCGTTTTCCGGCTATCCGTCGTAAGACACCATACACTTGAATCCAGTAATCCATCGCTGACACCCAATGTATATACTTCATCGGCTGTGATGATGCCGATACCACCATAGCGTGTACCTACCCAGTAATTTCCATCGGCATCCTGTACAAATGATCGTATAAAGAGATCGGGCACATGAGCATTATATGAAATAATTGTATATGATTCGTTTATAATATTCTCTCTCGGCAGCATTCCCAATCCCTTTCCAAAATCACCGAACCACATATTTTCGTCCCCGTCTTCGTAAATAACGCGTATTGACATTCCCGGAAGTCCTTCATTGAGTGTCAGGATACGGTTTGTTACCGGTTCTTTATAAACATTCATCATCACAACCCCGACCATCTGAATACTGTACCACAAATTTCCGGTGCGATCTATGTGAATCGCATGTGGCATACCTGTTGGAAAATCACGACCGGCGTGGAATTGCTTTACCCGGTAAAGGCGCGACTGATGATATACGGAGGTTGACATTTCATATGAGGTAATTCCTGCCGGTGAAGCAATCCACAGAACTCCAAACGGATCTATTGTAATAAGATATCTTCCCTGATCCTCGTGAATCTTCTCATAATGATGAAGATATGTATTCCATCTGCCCCATTCATCCTCCCAGAGTTCCCAAATACCTTCCGCGGCAGTTACCCAGATCCTTGCATCGTTGCCAACCGCCACCGAATTATTATTATATGTGTGAATAAACGGTTCAGTAGAAAATTTGATAAGTGAAAAATGCGATAATTGTAATAACCCCGACCACCGGTTGCCGATCCAGAGATTGTTCTCCCTGTCAAATAAAAGCGGAGCGCTGTAGTTATCGAGTAAACCATTCTCAACAGTATACCGGATTGCCTGTTCGGATGAAGCAATACCTTTTTTCATTCGATACAAACCGTCGGTTGTTCCTATCCATATAAAACCGAAATGATCTTCGGCAAAAGATAATATGCGTCTTTCACCAAAATCATATCTTTCGAGAATTGCATACTCCCGAATATGATTTACTGTTCCGCGAGATGTACCGACCCAAACGGAACCGTCGGCATCGGTGTACATACCGCTAATGTGTTCACCGGGTTGAAGGGAAAGAGATACTTCTTTGAACGGTTCCCCGTCCCCCGGAAGAATAAATATACTATGATAATTGCCGATCCATATCGCATTATCGGGAGTTCTCGTAAAACGTACCGGTACATCGTGGGTATAAGGAAGAGAATGTTTGAGAATATCATCGTCCGTTATAATGAATACTCCTCGGGTTGTACCGCACAACAAATTTCCTCCATCATCAAAGATGAGAGCAGACACATTATTCTCGTGGGATGTCGGTCCGAGACGTATCGTTGAAACACTATCTCCGGATATTTTGACGACACCTCCCCTTCCCGTTCCTGCATAAATTGTACCCGGTGACGAAGGATCCTCCGTTATTGCATAGACCGGATACGTAGGGAAACCATGGAGAGGTGTATAACTTTGAAACCGGACGCCGTCGAACCGGCTGATACTTTCGGCAGAACCGATCCAGAGATATCCGCGTGAATCCTGAAAGAGGGAACCGACGTGCGGCGAGTACATCCCGTCAACACCGGAATAGGTACGGAACGGCAGAACTTGTGTGCTTGCCTGATCGGTTAACACACAAAGATACACTATACATAATAAACAATAATAGGAGATATGATGCATCGCTCAAGTTCCTCGCGGAAGACTCTACTCTAATTAATATACTTCCTACGATTTTAAAAAACAATATATCGGTATGGAGATAATATCACCGATTATTTGGAGAATTCTTTTCAAAGAATTCATGTACCCACCGGAAAAACTCCTCCGGCTGTTCAACATACGGATAGTGACCGGCTTGATCCAATAAAATAAGCTGTCCATCCGGAAATGCTGCTTCCCACTCCCGGAAGTTTTCGGGGAATATATCGTGTATTCCGGTAATAATAAGCACCGGAATGTCGACATCTCCGAAATCATCGCGCCAGTCAAACTCACCGAGCGATTGTAACGTCAGATCATTTACCCTCCAAAAGCTGCGTAACACCTGTTCAGGAGCACTACAGAAATCTCCGCGCATGCGCCGAAAAGCAACCTGATCGTTTGGATCGTAAAAACCACCCCGATTAAATAAATCAAAAAAATCACGGCATGCCCCTCTTACATTGTCATCCGCATTTTGAAATGCCGCCTGAAACTTCGATAATTCAACTAAAGTACTGCTGTCCATCCATGCGGTTGCTACCTCTAAGAACTGTTCTTCATACGGTTCATACCGCACCGATCCGGGACTCACCATGACAAACCGCACAATGTTTTCGGGGTGAGCACGGGTATAGCGTGCTCCTAACACTGCACCCCAGGAATGGCCAAGCAGTGTTAGGCGCTCGATGCCGAAATACCGGCGGATTTCATCCAAATCTGCGATATACCTGTCTATATGAAGCGAAGAAGTATCGGTTAATAACGTTGACTTTCCCGCACTTCGCTGGTCGTAGTAGATGACGGTGTATAGATCCGTGAGGGGTTCAAGGTCCGGCGCCAGGTAGTCAATACTCAATCCGGGTCCGCCGTTAAGGACAACGAGCGTATCATGCCCCGAACCGGCTACACGGTAGTAGAGAGCAACATTGTCGACAGTATGAATATATCCTTCGATTCTATATTCCGGTGTATCGTTCTCCTCATCCACTCCCTGTGAAATCAAACTGTCAGGAACAGTCAGTATCATCAACCCTGATAATATCAACCCGGTTAAAATTGTTCTCAATAATTGTCTCCCATGAATAGATTTTCCTTGTGTTTGATAAAATCTTCACGGATAGCTGACAGATAAACTCTTTCGGTTTTATCGATAGTATCTGTTCGTGTGACATTCTGTGAACTTGCAGTGGAAAACGAACTTACCGTAATAACCGAAATCAAAACCAAGATTTTCATGGAGCGACCTTTACTTTTATCCTTCATGGTTCTTTATAATGTAAGATTATATACGTTGATTATGATCGGTTCATAGTTCATCTCTGTTTATCGCATTAACATCATTCTTCCGGACCGCAGCACTTCACCTGCTCTCAATCTGTAGAGGTATATACCGCTTGCAAGATGTCCTGCATCAAAACGTATTTCATATGTACCCGGCATCTGTTGACCCTCCACAAGCACAGCGACTTCACGACCAAGCATATCGAATACTATCAGCTCAATATGTGCATGTTCGGGTAAACTGTAACTAATAGTAGTGGAAGGATTGAACGGGTTCGGATAATTCTGATATAATGCAACCGTCACCGGAAGTTCATTGATCTCATACACCGAGGTCGGGTCGATATACTCGTATGCGCCCAGATCTATCCTGCCGTTGAAAACACGAGGGTCATTGTTAAGATCGACGGGATTATCCGGTCCACCAGGAAATAATGATAGATCGATATCGGGATCACCCGCGTCGATAACGGGACTTTCCTCCTGCAAACGCAAATCGCCCACAGTCGTGGGTGTATTGCCGGGGTCGGGCATAACGTTAAATAACGGATCGGCATCTGTAAGGTTGCCCTCATTCTCATCACCGCACTCCCAGCTCCAGTTACCGCTCGGCTTGCAGCCCTGTACCATACTGTAATAAATATTTACCGTCGAGCTGAGATTGGCAACCGATGCACCCGGTGTTCCAATGCCGCTTGCGTCAGCATTGTTCCAAAAGATACTATTCCGTATCGTCGGATTACTATTGAAACTATACATACCGCCTCCCTCGCCGTCTGCCGAATTACCGCTGAATGTAACATTCGTCAGTACCGGAGCACTTCCATCAGTGTTATACATTCCCCCGCCGGCTACGCCGTGATTGCCGCTGAATACAACATTCGTGAAAACAGGGGAACTACTCTCATTGTAAATACCGCCGCCAGCACCGCTACTCGACGAGTTACCAATGAAAATTACATTATTGATTACGGGAGAATAATCGGAATAATTTATGATCCCCCCACCATGCTCCTCAGCGATGTTTTCTTTGAATGTTACACCAACTAAACTAAATCGGGAATTTTGTGCAGCATATATTGCTCCGCCGGTTGAATTTGCCGAGTTTTCGCTGAAAATAACGTCAATTAATGTTGTATTATTATTATCGAGCATCATTAAACCGCCTGCCTGGTAATTTGAATCATTACCCTGAAAGATTACATTGATCAGCGTATCAACACTATTGTTCGAAGTCGCCATCCCCCCGCCAGCACCAAACGATCGATTCTGCGTTATGGTAACATCAGTCAGTTTAAGTTTGCTTCCGTTGTTATTAATTCCACCTCCCAAGGAAACAGCCGCTGCCGTCCCTCCATGACGTATGGTCACGCCGGTGATCGCCACATCCAAACCAGGGGAAATGTTAATAACGCGGGCTGTTGATACATATGGTTCTTCATGGGACTGTATTATAGTAATACCCTCTCCGGCACCGTACAGCGATAGCGATTTATTAATCGTCAGTGATTCCGTGTATGCACCGGCTCCAATTTCAATAATGTCACCAGAGGTTGCGACGTTAATTGCCTGTCCGATCGTTCGGCATGGAGTTTCCTCATTCGTACAAGTATTTGCGTTTCCCTGATCGTTCCCGTTGATACTGACGTACCGGGTGATTTGTGCCTCAAGAGGAACAATAAATAAAAAGAGAAACAGTAGTTTTGAAATTATTGATATCATCAGGTGCCTCCCTGGTTATTGGTTATTATTTCAACAAGGTCATTCTGCCGGTACGCACCTCCGTTCCCGCTCGCAATCTATATATATAAAGACCGCTTACAAGTCCCGATGCATTAAATGTCACCTCGTATCTCCCGGCCAGCTGATCACCATCTGCCAGCACCGCCACTCTACGGCCGAGAAGATCGAAGACTGCGAGTTCGATATTCGTCTGCTCCGGCAAACTGTAGCCTATTATAGTCGACGGGTTGAACGGATTGGGATAGTTTTGATGCAATTCCATAATGCTAGGAAGTTCAGCTATATATCCGACCGACGTCGGATCGGTATACTCGTATGCACCCAGATCAATCCGGCCATTGGACACGCGGGGGTTGCCGTCGAGGTCGACCGGTACTTCCTCATCATTCAGAACAAATAGCTGAAGATCGGTATCCGGATCGCCCATATCTATGACCGGACTGCCTGTCTGCAGCCGTAGATCGCCGGCAGTCGTGGGGGCATCGCCGGGATCGGGTATTTCGTTAAATAACGGATCGTTTACGGGATCGGTCCCGTCAAGGTTGTTTTCTCCGGAATAATCGATTCCCTGTATCAGACTGTACGAAACGGTCGGTCCCGGAGGACCGTCGTTGAAAATCGATGCAGACAATGTACCCACGCCGCTCATGGCTTCATTATTCCAGTATATGCTGTTCACAACAACCGGACCCGATGAACTACTTGCCATACCTCCGCCTTCGGCGGCAGTATTGCCACTGAATGTAACATTCGTTAAGACGGGATTACTGTTTTCATCGCTGTTTCGAATTCCGCCTCCGAGCATGTCGGCTTTGTTACCGCTGAAAATCACATTTGTAAGTGTCGGGGAACTATCTACGTTGTTTATCCCACCACCGAGTTCCGCCGAGTTGCCGGCAATGATAACATTAGCAAGTACTGGATTACTGTTATTGTTATAAATAGCACCACCATTACCGGCAGCAGAATTGCCCATCAAGGTAACATTGGTTAGGATTGGTGAACTGATAGTATTACTCATCCCGCCGCCGTTATCGGCCAGGTTATTTTCGAAAATTACATTATCAAGTGTTAGTGAACTGAGGGTACTACTTAATCCACCACCGTCAAAACTGGCTGAGTTTTGGGTAAATGTAACATTCACCAGCGTAACGGAACTTTCGACGACTCGGAGTCCTCCTCCCGAACCTCCAAATGCTCTACCATGCCGGATCGTTACATCGGCGATTTCCACTTCCAGATTTGCTTCTATAAGAATAACACGTTCGTTCGCCTCTCCCTGATTCCCCGGTGGGACATCAGAAGTCTGGATTATTGTTAACCCCTGACCGGATCCCAGCAGGGACAATGATTTTCCGATAGTGATCGATTCGGTGTAAATACCCTGTCCAATCTGGATAATATCACCGGAAGCGGCTGCCGACACTGCCTGGCTTATCGTCCTGCAGGGAGATTCAGCATCTGCGCACACATTACCTCCACCGATATCATCACCCGAAATTGAAACATAGCGGGTGATCTGTGCGTGCAACGGCAGATTGAAAAAAATTAATGAAAGAAATACCGGTAGGATTGATTTGAAACAACTTCTGAAAAATGCTTCCCGGATAGTTTCACCGGAAATTCCCCGATTGACATTTATCATTGTGCGTCTCCTTTGTTATTATAGAAATGCCGAGAACATACTTCCCCCTCGACGATATGATGTTTTTATAACAGCATTTCCTTTACAATAGCAATCCCTGAGATATCACGATAGAGATACGCACAATGCCTTCACACCTATTCGGATAATGGTTGAACTATTAAGTATTATTATTTTATAATGTATTTGTCCTCAAGCAAATACATTGTTGTTGAAGTCTGTGTACCAGCTTTTTTAAATACGCAATTACTTTTAAAAAGTCAAGTAAATTACCATCCATCTGGTATTCGTTTGATACCCTCCAGATAATCGTAAGAAAAAGGTAAGGAAACAAGCGGGTTGTTTTGGTACCGGCTCTCAAAAACTTCGGGAGGAGGGATTGGACGGCCTCTCTTTGTATCAATAGTTATAAAATCGAAAATTCCTGCCGCGCGTGTTTTTCTGTCTTCTTCTCCGATGACGATGCCGCGGACTTCCATTCCGTTCGATTGCAGACCGGCGATCCAGCTCGCGATCTCAAGCTTATCTCCCACCATACTCGGAGCAAACAGATTAACAGAGAATTTGTGAATAACGAATGCTATGCCGTCCAACTCTGCCAATGTCATGAGATTGATACCGGCAAGTGTAGCCAACGCTTCCAGCCGGTGATTTAATACCATATCGACATATTCAGCTGTATTGAGATGGCCGTACGGATCGGCTTGTGAGAACTTCACCCGTTCACTCGTCGTGAGAACGCGGTCGATGAAATCTTCCATTTTGAGTTGTGCCATACAAGTATCGTTAGTGATTATTAGTTGTTCGTTAATGGTATTATTTCTTACGTCATTAAAAATTAAATGTTTCATTGGTACCATGCGGAAAAGAACCATTAACCAACAACCAGTAACGATTAACTATGTACCTACCCCACCGGCACTGCTTCCTTCCCGCTCACCCGTAAAAACCACCGCATACATTTATGCGCTATATCAACCGGCTCGCAAAACATCATCGGACAGCTTCCGGGGATAACGGTAAGTCCCAACTCTTGTCCTAATTTCACCGCTTCATCATCGACACTCCCCTGCCCGAACGACCGGTGCATCCAGACGTGTTTAATGCCGAGTTCGCCGCATTCCTTTACAAGCTGTAATGTAACAGACGGATGTGTTGCAATGACAACGCCATCGACACCGCCCGGTATCGACGAGAGCGAATGATAGCACGAATCGCCTTCTATCTCATCGGCGTTCGGATTCATGGCAAATACTTCATATCCTGTTTTACGGAGTTTTTTATAGACAGCGTTCGCCGCTACGTCTCCTTTCCTGGAGACACCTGCTACGGCTATACGTTTAAGTGAGAGAAAATCTTTTGCTGCTTGCCGGAGGGTTGACATGGATTTATTCCATCCATAAACTTATTATTGTATTCGTTTCAATATATGAACCTGTGTGAAAACTACTTAACATCTTAATATGTAACAGAAACACGAGCAAAAGAATACGATAATAATCATCAATAATCAAGACCGCAT
>PWXV01000267.1 GCA_003568415.1 Ignavibacteriales bacterium | reverse complement strand
GTGGGAACGGCACTGACGCTTGTCGTTGCGTTCGGTATTGCCCTGTTATTGTTTTTTGTTACACCGTTGTTTGCAGCAACGGCTTTGTTCGATGTTGAGCAGCATGCATTCGGATTTAATATCGTCGCAGGCGGTATTCGTGTCGGGATTCTGCTCGGCTATATGTATTTGATATCCCGGTTGAAAGATGTTCAGCGATTGTTCCAGTATCACGGTGCAGAACACAAGGCGGTGTTTGCATTTGAGAAAGGACTCGACCTGACGACCGAAAACACTCAAACACAAAGCCGGTTCCATCCCCGATGCGGAACGAGCTTTGTACTGCAGGTAGCTTTGATTGCGATCCTTTGTTTTGCCATACTCGATTGGCTGCTTATTCTTGCACTTGGTGAGATAACGTTTTTTATTCGTATTGTTACGCATATACCATTGATACCCCTTGTGGCAGGTGTCTCGTATGAGGGATTAAAACTTACCGCGCGGCATAGCGGTTCTGCTATTGGAAGAGCGTTGACCGCTCCAGGTTTGTGGCTGCAACGGATAACGACACGTGAGCCGGACGAAAGCCAGATCGAAGTAGCGCTTGCGGCGTTGCGGGCTGCTTTGAAAATCGAAGATGAAAAGACTGAAGAGAAGAAAACAAAGGAAGCAGTGAATTATGTTTGATAGATTAAAGCAAATACAACACCGGTTTGATGAGGTTACCGAGCTTCTCAGTTCACCCGATATCGTGAACGATCAACAACGATATAAGGAACTGTCTAAGGAACACAGCGATCTGCAGGCAATCGTCGCTGTATATAAAAAATACCAGCGGGTGGTAAGTGATATCGAGTCGAACAAGGAGTTGTTGAATTCGGAAACCGATAAAGAGATGATTGCACTTGCCGAGGAAGAACTGGAGGGCTTACATAAACAAAAAGAAGAACTTGAAGAGGAGCTGAAAATGCTTCTCATGCCGAAGGACCCCGACGATTCGAAGGATGCAATCCTTGAAATTCGTGCGGGAACCGGCGGTGAGGAAGCGGCGCTCTTCGCAGCGGACCTTTTCAGAATGTACACCCGGTTTGCCGAACGAAAAGGGTGGAAGGTAGAACTCGTCGATGAAAATCCCACGGGTAAAGGCGGATTCAAGGAAGTTATCGTCTTTATAAAGGGTAATGATGTATACGGTACTTTGAAGTTCGAAAGCGGTGTGCACCGTGTACAGCGTGTGCCGGAGACTGAGGCAAGCGGTCGTGTCCATACCTCGGCTGCATCGGTTGTTGTCATGCCCGAAGCTGAGGATGTGGAAGTGGATGTCGATCAGAAGGATTTGCGCGTTGATGTGTTCCGGTCGGGTGGTGCAGGCGGGCAGAACGTGAACAAGGTCGAAACCGCAATCCGTATCACGCACATACCTACCGGTATTGTCGTGCAGTGTCAGGATGAGCGTTCGCAGCATCAGAACCGTCTGAAGGCAATGATGTTTTTACGGACAAAATTATACGATCTCAAGAAAGCCGAGCAGGAAGAGGAAGCATCAGCCCAGCGGAAAGCAATGGTAAAACGCGGCGACCGGAGCGATAAAATACGCACCTATAACTTCCCCCAAAACCGTGTCACCGATCACCGGATCGGACATACGATGCACAATTTACCGGAGTTTATGAACGGTCAGATCGATGAGATGATCGAGCAGTTGCAGTTGATAGAAAGAAGTGAGAAGTTGAAAGAAGGGGTATGATGGGAGTTTCCGGTTTTCAGTTTTCAGTTTACAGTTCGTGATGTTTAAATTGGTCAGTAAAAATGAAAATATTGGAACAGGATTATGGTGATTTAGAATTCGAAACGGATAAATAAAGGAGCATACAATGTCACAATCGAACAAAGTTCATAATGAGACAAAGTCAACGCTGAAAGTTGGTGATACTGAATATAACTTTTTCTCATTTGACAAACTCGACAAACTCGGACTCGGTGATTTCTCACGATTGCCGACTTCGTTAAAAATTCTTCTTGAAAATCTGATCCGGCAGGAAGACGGGAAACGGGTCAAGCAGGAAGATATCGAGGCGGTAATCAACTGGGATCCGAAAGCGAAGCCCGATAAGGAAATTGCATATATGCCCGCCCGGGTTTTGCTTCAGGATTTTACCGGTGTGCCATGCGTTGTCGATCTTGCCTCGATGCGCGAAGCGGTTGCACGAATGAAGAAGGATCCTTCGGTTATCAACCCACAGCAGCCTGTCGATTTGGTGATCGACCACTCGGTGCAGGTCGATCGTTTCGCGTCGGCGAATGCATTTCTCCTGAACACACAGATTGAAGTCGAGCGAAACAAAGAGCGGTATAACTTTCTGCGGTGGGGACAGCGTGCATTCAGGAATTTCCGCGTCGTGCCGCCCGGCACAGGTATTGTGCATCAGGTGAATCTTGAATATCTCGCGCAGGTGGTTTTCAGCAAAGAGGAGAAAGATGGCTGGTATGCATATCCCGATACGCTGGTGGGCACCGATTCGCATACGCCGATGGTGAACGGACTTGGTGTTGTCGGCTGGGGGGTCGGTGGAATTGAAGCGGAAGCGGCTATGCTCGGACAGCCGGTCTCGATGTTGATACCGGAAGTGGTCGGGTTTAAGCTTGAAGGGGAACTACAGGAAGGAGCAACGGCAACCGATCTTGTTTTAACGGTCACTGAAATTCTCAGGAAGAAAGGTGTTGTCGGAAAATTCGTTGAGTTCTTCGGTCCAGGTTTATCAAAGCTGAGTGTGGCGGATCGCGCTACTATTGGGAATATGTCACCTGAATATGGTGCCACAATCGGCTTTTTCCCCGTTGATCAGGAAACTTTAAAGTATCTTGAATTTACCGGACGCGATGAACAGGTCATTAAACTTGTCGAAGCGTATTCTAAAGAACAGGGATTGTTCCATACAGCTGATTCACCTGATCCGGAGTTCTCGGAACTAGTTACATTGGACCTTGCCGATGTTGAACCGAGTCTGGCAGGACCGAAGCGGCCGCAGGATCGCGTCTCGCTTTACAAATCAAAAAATTCATTCCGCCGGGCCCTTGTTGATATGCTTGAAACGGAAATAAATGATAGCGATAAAGAAACTATAGATAGCTGGGTTGAAGAAGGGGGAAATGCGGAAAAACCGGTGGATGAAATAACCAACCCCGAAAAACTTGGTCCCATTTCACGCACTGTGACTATCAGCGAAAACAGTGTTCACTATAATCTCGGGCATGGCTCGGTTGTTATTGCTGCGATAACAAGTTGTACGAATACCTCAAATCCGTCGGTGATGCTGGCTGCCGGATTGCTTGCAAAGAAAGCGGTACAACGCGGACTCGATACAAAACCGTGGGTAAAAACGAGTCTTGCACCGGGATCGAAAGTTGTTACCGATTATTTACAGGAGTCAGGACTCACTCCATACCTTGAAGCGCTTGGATATCATCTCGTCGGATATGGTTGTACGACATGTATCGGCAACAGCGGTCCTTTACCGGATCCGGTCGCCAATGCAGTAAAAGAAGGCGACCTTGTGGTTGCTTCGGTGTTATCGGGTAACAGAAACTTTGAGGGACGTATTAACCCCCTCGTTCGGGCAAATTACCTCGCATCGCCGCCGCTTGTTGTGGCCTATGCTCTTGCCGGCAGAATGGACATTGACTTTGAAAAAGAACCGATAGGTCGCGACCGTAACGGCGAACCCGTTTATTTCAAAGATCTATGGCCGACACCTCAGGAAGTAAAGGATATGATTAATTCCTGTGTAAAGTCGGAGATGTTCCGCAAACAGTATGCAAACGTATTTGAAGGAGATGAAACCTGGAAAACGTTGCCGACACCTGAAGGTGATAGTTTTGCATGGGAAGAAGAATCAACATATGTTCGCGAAGCGCCATTCTTCGAGGATATGCCCGAGGAACCGGAATCGCTTACAGATATAAAAGATGCACGAGTAATTGCAATGCTTAGCGATAGCGTGACAACGGATCATATATCTCCTGCGGGTGCAATACCGGTTGACAGTCCCGCCGGTCAATATCTAATATCCAAAGGAGTAGAACCAAAAGATTTTAACTCTTTCGGATCGCGTCGCGGAAACCATGAAGTGATGATCAGAGGTACGTTCGGTAACATTCGTTTACGAAACTTGCTTGCACCCGGTACCGAAGGTGGATGGACGACTAAATTCCCCGAAAAAGAACAAATGACTATATACGAAGCGGCGATGAAATATGCTGAAGAAAATACAACGCTTGTTGTCCTTGCAGGGAAAGAATATGGTTCCGGTTCGTCCCGTGACTGGGCTGCAAAGGGAACTCGTCTGCTCGGCATCCGTGCTGTAATTGCAGAGAGTTTTGAGCGGATTCATCGCAGCAATTTGATAGGTATGGGTGTACTACCGCTGCAATTTCAAGAGGGTGAAAACAGAGAATCGCTTGGACTTGACGGCACTGAAACGTTTACCATCTCGGGTATCGCTGACGGACTTGAAACCGGTAAGGAATTAAAGGTACAGGCGAAAAAAGGTGACGGCAAAACTCAGGAATTCTCGGTAATTGCACGCATCGATACCCTGAACGAACTCGATTATTACAAACACGGCGGAATATTACAATATGTTTTACGCTCACTGTTAAAATCGTGATGCGTGAAACTTCGGTAATTTTTATTCGTCAAATATTTATAAGGTAATGTACAGCAAATGCGAATAGTCACGTACTATTCGCATTTTATTATGAGTGACCATATGGAGGTAAAATATAATGCAATATAAATATGTAATGGTATTGATGGTATCAATACTTCTTTCAGGATGTGCGATTTTCAGATCTGCTGAGGTTCCGCAAATTGACGAACCTGAAAATAATGAGGTGGAAGCGATCGTTGAAGTCGGAGAACCGGAGCAGGTACGCGAAGAACAAAACGATTTAAAACCTTATGATGAGGTCATTACCGCTGAAGCGGTCAGTGATACCGGTTTATTTATTACCCACCAGGTAAAAGATAAATTATTTTATGAAATTCCCGAAGAAGAACTCGGTAAAGAGCTCCTTATCGTAACACGGCTTGCAAAAGCACAGACCGGGACAGGGTGGAGCGGTCAGCGTGTAAATAATCAGGTTGTCAGATGGGAACGCCGTGATAATCGTGTTTTACTCAGACGTGTAACGCATGAGATAACGGCAGATACAAGCCGCGCAATCTATCGTGCGGTCCGGGCAGCGAGTTTTGAACCGATCATAGCTTCGTTTAATATTGAAACTATAAGCAAGGACACAAATAATGTCGTCATTGATGTTAGCCGGTTATATACAACCGATGTTCCTGAATTTGCAGTGCGGCAACGTTTCCGCGCACGACGTATAGATTCGGAGCGAAGTTTCATTGATAGAGTATTGTCATTTCCCGATAACGTGGAAGTGCGCACCATACTCACTATGGATGCTGAGAATGTACCGGGCGACACACAAAACCTCCGTACCATCTCGGTTATGTATCATCATAGTATGATCCGTTTACCTGAAAAACCAATGATGTCGAGACTGCACGATGATCGCGTCGGATTCTTTTCAGTTCGTCAGGTAGATTTTGGACTGGAGGCACAGCGTGCGGAGGAGCGCCGGTATATTACCCGCTGGCGTCTTGAGAAAAAAGATCCCGATGAAGAAGTATCGGAGCCCAAAAAACCGATAACATTTTATGTCGATCCGGCAACGCCGGAAGAATGGGTGCTGTGGGTTGAACGCGGTATAGAAGAATGGCAGGATGCCTTTGAAAAAGCCGGATTTAAAAATGCTATTATTGCAAAAACCGCACCAACACCAGAAGAAGATCCGGATTGGCATCCTGAAGATGCACGATATCCAACGGTGCGCTGGTTCCCGTCAACGGTACAAAATGCAATGGGACCGCACGTGCACGATCCGCGTAGCGGTGAAATACTGACTTCATCGATTCAGATGCATCATAACGTGATGAACCTTTTACGTAATTGGTACTTTGCACAGGGAGCCGGCGTCGACGAACGGACACGGGCGCCTGAATTTCCCGATTCATTGATGGGCAGGTTAATCCAGTATGTTGTTGCGCACGAGGTTGGACACACACTTGGATTTCCCCATAATATGAAATCAAGCGGAACAGTGCCACCCGACAGTCTGCGCAGTTCGACATGGACACACAAATACGGAACAACTCCATCTATTATGGATTACGCCCGTATGAACTACATCGCCCAACCGGGCGACGATGCCTATATGTTTCCGAAAGTATCTATGTATGATGAATTTGCCATTGAATGGGGATATAAGCCAATTCCCGAAGCTTCGACACCGGATGCAGAGCGCCCGTTTCTCGAAACGATAGTTCGCCGGCAGGAGGATAATCCGATGTTGTTGTTCGGGCACCTTTCTACCATAGATCCAACCCAGCAGCGTGAAGCATTGAGTAATGATCACGTTCGTGCTACACAATACGGCATCGAAAACATAAAAAGAATTATGGATTTTATAATCGATGCTTCTGGTTCATCTTTGGATAATTATTCAACACTCGATGAACTGTACGGTGTGGTGCTTCAACACCGCGGACGACTGCTCGGGCATGTTGTTACCTGGATTGGGGGCGTGTATGGTGAAAGAAAGGTTCACGGACAGGAAGGAGTGGTGCATACACCCGTACCGGCGGAACGACAACGCGAAGCGATGGCATATATAATCGAGGAGGGATTGTCCACACCGGAGTATCTTATCGAGCCGGAAGTTCTCCGACGAATAGAATCAATGGGATCGGTTGATCGAATTATTAGCGGACAACGGCAATTGCTTACTCAATTACTTGATGATCACCGGATGAAGCGGCTGTCAGAAAATGAAGTGATCAATAATAACCCGGATGATGTGTATACACTGGACGAAATGATGGGCGATCTTCGTCAGGGAGTCTGGAGTGAGCTTGATCAACGACCGGTTGTAATAGACATCTATCGAAGAAATATACAGCGCAATTATGTTGATATAATAAAGAGCAAATTGACCGACGATGCTATACCGGTTGACGGTGAAGCGCGGGCTTATTTGCGGGGCTCAATCAACGATGTTAAACGTGCTGTCGATCGTGCGATTCAACATGCTGCCGATCGGGCAACACGATATCATCTTGAGGATATTAAAGAGGAAATTAAAAAGATACTTGAATAACTTCCGGTTTTCAGTTACCGGTTTTCAGTTTCCAGTTTGCACTCATGGTATTGTTTTGCTGGTAATTTAAGACACAGTATTCTATATAAACAAACTGGAAACTGAAAACTCTATACTGAAGACTTTAAAAATATCGCTCACGGTTGCATGAAAAATATTTCAATTCTTGGATTACTTACCTTCCTGTTGATGTTGAGTGTCAGCATGGTGTATCCGGTACTGCGTCCGTTTGTGGTCGACCGGTTCGATACAACCATGACACAGGCGAGTTTGTTTGTCTCCGTTAACCTGCTTGCCTATGTGATTTTTGCAATAGTATGGGGAGCGTTATCTGATAAAGCGGGAACACGCCGTCCTTTTATTATTGCCGGATTACTCGGTAATTCTGCGATGATGTTTTTAATAACCCGTGTCGATTCACTTGGTGTTTTATTAAGTATGCGGTTTATCGAAGGTGCGTTTTCAATTATGGCATTTTCGCTCATTATGACAAGTGCTCTCGACCGCGCCCGTACCGTTCGTATCGGTGAGGGGATCGGCATCGTAGCTATGAGTTTTGCGCTGGGTAATGCATTTGGTTCACCCATAGGTGGACGGCTCGGTTCTATTGATCCGATGTACCCGTTTTACGCCGGTTCGACACTTCTATTAATAGCCGGAATTATCGCTTATTACTTTCTCCGTGATGTCGAGTCAATGTCGCGTGCTGTATCGGTTCGTAATGCGTTACGCTTACTGCTTACCGAGCGGCGGTTGATTGTTCCGTTTGCCTTTTCATTCGTTGATAGGTTTACCGTCGGTTTTTTTGTCAGTGTTTTCCCGCTTTATCTGGGCACGGTACACGATGCAGATCCGGCTACCATTGGATTGTTGATGTTTGCATTTTTATTACCGTTTGCATTATTGCAATATCCGGGTGGCAGGATTTCCGAACGTGTCGGACGTGCCGGACCGATCATTGCCGGATCAATCATATACGGGATCAGCATTATCGGAGTAGGTTTTCTCGATATAAGTGCCCTGTGGTATGTAATGATAATCGGAGGAATGTCGGGTGCATTTATGTTTTCACCATCGGCAGCACTAACAGGTGATATAGCTCCCGAAGATAAACGGGGAGTTGCAATGGGAGGTTTTAATTTTTTCGGATCGCTCGGATTTGTGGTGGGACCGTTTGCCGGCGGATTGATTGCTGATACATACGGTTTCGGTGCGAGCTTTGCATTTGCGGGTATTTCGGAAATAATAATTGCCTTAGTGTTTATCCCCGCATTGGTGCGTATAACGAGAGAATTCCGTCTGCGTTCAATGTATGTTGTCCCTAAACCAGATTGATATATTAGCGCAATATTATTATATTTAATAAACATTAAAAACAAGCGCCCGTAGCTCAATTGGATAGAGCATCAGACTTCGGATCTGAGGGTTTGGGGTTCGAATCCCTACGGGCGTACCATTGAAAAAACCCGCAGTATAAACAGCGGGTTTTTTTGTGGGAAAGTAGAACATCCCTCATCGGGCAGTGAAATAATTGTTCAAAAAAATACGTGAAACAGGTTGAGGGTAATGAATAAGAAATCACTATATCCCGCTTATAGTAAGATACCGAAAAATGAAAACGTAATTATTGAACACACATTACGTTATGCAGACTTGGATGAAATTAAAGCTGTTATCGATACGTACGGCAAGGAAACCTGTAAGCGCGTGTGGGAACAAAAACTGATTCCCGATGGGCGTATGAATAAATTGAATCATTTTTTAGCAAAATTTATTTTCAAAATCTCTTTAGATGAAGAAGAAATAAAGAAATACATGAGTAAGCATAGCAAAACGAGAAAAGATAAATTGGATGAAATTTCTAACAGATAATGCATATCACCTGTTTAATGAATTAGCTGCAAATCCTTTCTTTGCAAATTTTACTTTTGTCGGCGGCAGCGCTATTGGATATTATCTTCAACATCGTATGTCCGAGGATCTTGATTTCTTTACGTGGAACGAATCACTTCCTACCGGAACCCAAACCTTTATAGATTCAACAGCAAAAACCAGAAATACAGTGATCGCAAATAGAACTAATTCATATTTAGATCTATTTATTGACGATATCAAAGTTACATTATTTGCAAATGATTGGGATCTTTTAAGAATCGAGAGAGATAAAGTATATAAAAATATATACATCGCACGCTTACCATTACTTTGTGCAATGAAAATAAACACTCTATCGCTGCGCGCGAAATATAGAGATTATTATGATTTGTATGTACTGAATAAAGAAAAATATAGTATACAGGATATTCTGGATTTCGGACTAAAGTATATCCCCGGTATGACAATAAAGATATTCGGGATGCAACTTACTTACATAGAAGATATCGAGGATGAAACTATAGATCATTTGCAACCCAAATATACCGTCACGCTGGTAGATATAAAAAAACACTTTGAAAAAGAGGTTGAAAAACTTATCCAGTAAGATAAAAATAACGTCATAAAGTTCTGAGATTCTTTTATGCGGGGCATTTTCGATGGCTGAAAATTTTAATTATATATATTGAGTCGGCACTCCGTACAGTGGAGCAGACGTGCAATTAGTGACTCATCTAACTTGTCAGAGTTAGATCATACATCGTTTATTTTATATATTCTCAGCCAGCTCACTTTCATTAACTTTCTTCAGATACTCCAATACTAATTCGGGCGTCACTTCTCCGTAATAATATTTACCGGCCTCTTTTGCCTGTCCGGCAACGTAGCGGTAGATCTCAAGACCGTTTCGTTCGCCATCTATTAAGTTTAATATTTCAAACGCCATAATGTTGTGCAGTCCCGAAACCGTCGATACTGATCTGCGTTCAGTCAGAAAATCTTCCGGTGTACCGGTTACACGGAGGGTCATCTGCGCTAATTGTTCTACGACTTCAGAAGGAACATATTCAGGTATCGTCTCTTCACCGGAGATCCGTGTGTAGTGAGCATCGAGTTCATCGATTGCATTATTTTTTCTTGTGTCCAGTTGTTCGGATAGCAATGCAATTTCATCATCCAGGTCTGTGTAAATTGTAGCTAATGATTTGATCGCTTTTTGCTCACGGTTGGCGGCATAGGTGATCTGGTTAACGGCTTTGTGATATGCCTCGGTAATATCGTCCGCAGAACTCAGCCACTGCAGTGCCAGATGTTTGTTCTTTGCCATGCGCGAGGCACCTCTGCCCATAGTCTCTGCGGCAAGTATCCGGAAAGATTCACGATCAGCCGATGCCATGCTATACGTAATCAGCGCTCCGGCAACTGCGTTTCGCTGAAGTTGTGTCCGGTCGATGTTCCAGAGATCGTCATCGCTTGTGTGGATATAATTGTCCGGCCAATTTGTGAAGGTAATACCCGGAACTCCTATCGGTGTTTCGTTAAATGTTACATGATCGGTGTTGCCATGATAATAAATCATTTTAGCATTATACCGATGCCGTGTACCGAGATGAGACAGAATAGGCGTATACTCTGTACCCGCCTGTATCATTGCAAGTTCTGTGTTATTAATTTCTATTACGTATTCGATGACAGCTTCGACCACATCATTGAAAAAGTGAAACCGGCTTGCCGGCAAACGGGTGATGTTCTGGACACGCATCACGTCCTGTGCCTGGTTCGCACCAACCATATCCTGATTGATGTTTACCCACATTCGTTTGTGTGCATCCGGATTATCAGCAAAATATTGACGCTGACTCGTAAACTCCCGCACCCACCAGAATCGTATTGTTCTTCGCGGACGTTCGATTTTTCCTTCATCAATGAGCCTGGTAAGAGTGCGAGCAATCTCAAGTATATTTGCCGATCCACTGGCGTTATCATTGGCGGAGAATTTCTCCTCCTGGATATGTGCGGTTATAATTATATCCTGTTCCAGTCCGGGCTCGGTGCCGTTGATACGGGCTTCTACCATTACCTGCCAGGGTTCCTCTCCTTGTTGTGAATCGAACGACGCATCAATGTACGTGTGTGCCGTAAGCGGTTCTTCCGAATTGCGCATGGTTCGCAGCAGGTCCAAACCCTGACGCAGGGAGAGCACAAATGCAAATGTACCCTGCTCGCCGTCCGGTCCTTCGATTGGCACACGCATCCAGCGTATCTGATCGGGATGTGAAATATTGTGATCTCCGAAGCCGGTTCTTCCTTCCGGATCGGGGAACCATATCAAACCAGCGGCACCGCGCTCCCAGACAGCTTCACGCATCACCACACCGATCGGGCCATGGGTAACCACAATCTTTCCTTCTACATTTATTTCTTCATAATTTGTATCATTTGTACCTGTACCTATGTATACCAATTCTGTTTCTACATCGACGGCACGGCTGTAGTCGGCAAGGTGCAGTTGTGATTGCAAAGTACTTGCTATCCGTTTTGATGAGTTATCATTCACAAGACGAAGTTCTGCAAAGTTTGAATTCCATGGAGGTCGTTGATAATCCTGTTTAATAATTTGCACATCCTTGAGTCCGAATGTACTGGCTTTTTCAGCAACATACTCCGCCACCTCCCATAAGCC
>PWXV01000016.1 GCA_003568415.1 Ignavibacteriales bacterium | reverse complement strand
TTAAATCATCCTGTTCGGCAATAGCATAGATCCATGCCTTCTCTGTTGCCTTCTCAAGTTGATCAGGGTATGATTTCCTGATGCGATAAAATGCCTGTGCAATGTTATTCAACCCTCCCCATGCTTGCAGCCAAACGGGACGAGGATCGTCATCCAGCAATACTTCCACAATGCGATCTGAACCGGGTGTATCCATTTCTTCTCCAACTGCTTCTCTGCCAACATACTCCAGCTGACCCACATATATCTTCGACTTTAAATAGTCAGGTTCCGGGAAGTCAGGGTCATGTACCTTCAGGTTGGAGTAAACTTTTGCATATTCATCGATAATATCGTGCATCCATTGTGTGCCTTGTCCTTCGGGATGCCACATAGAATTGGTGTATATCAGAGCTGCAATGTCGAAATCGGTTGTGTAAAGTAAAAACCTTACAAATGAAGCTCTGTCATCGGTTTCACCGTCGGTGGTAACGATGATGCGCGGTCTTTCATTAACTTCTTCCGGTGTGGCTGCCGGCATACATGAATACATCGCAATCAGTGGAAGCAGTGTTAAAATGAATAGCAGGTTTGGATGTTGGACTTTCATAATTTCAACCTTATAATTATTGGTTCATCTTTCATTTTTATGGGTACATCGGAATAATGCATTTTATCAGTATTTGACAAGCCCTTTCAGAGCTGTATGATACGTAGATTTTTTTTACCACAGTGCTATACCCTGTGCTGGTGATTGCGCTCCTTAGTAGCTTACTACTTAACTTTTGACGTTGTCAAATAAAAATTGAAGGCGCGAGGAATGCAGAACATTATATGTTATTTTTACGGATCCTATACCATTGCTATTCTATAAGCCCCGAAGGGGCGACATCGACACTGCAGGGTGAAGCCCTGGGAAAAGCGGCAATCACAACTTTTCTGCTTATTATTCATAATCATAAGACTTACACCTCTTGACGTTTGGGTATCTGTATGCATAAACAGACCAATCGTGGATTTGCCCGGAAATTTAAAAATCATACTCAACACTGACGTCGCTTTTTGAAAGATTATATAAATAAGCATACAAAAGTGCTTTCCCTCGCATAGTCTGGCGCGGGGTGAATTCCGAATGCGCCCATATGAATCGGGTGTTAATGTACTTTTCAGCATGCGGCCAGTTATCAATATCAGGATAAAACATATCGAATACGAGACGTGGATTGTTGCCCACCATGTGCCCCCCCCAGCCTTCTGTATTTAAATACGGTGTATGACCGGGATGAAGTCCGGGCGTTCCGTCATCTCGTCCGGAGGTGTAGCAGTTTTCAATACTGCGTTTGTCAGCCAGTTCGGTGGTTGCTGTTGTCATCTGTATTTTATTAAGAGGATTCCTTCCAAGTCCCCAGTCTGCCTCAAGCAACAAAGCATCGAGGAAATTCACCTTCTCCGTCTTATCATCCGTAACGGCGTGTGCTAAAATCGTCCTGTGCATATCCTGATTCGTTTGCCACCATGCCTGTTCATCGGCGTAGCCGCGGCGGGACGGTCGTTCGTTTACTTTATTTGCCTCTTTGGCTTTTGCTTCGGCGATAATAGCTGCTTTCATGTTTTCAAATAATTCCGGGTAATTAACCGAACGTTTTGTCAAAAGATATGCTGCTACTCCCCATAATTGATTATGGGATCCACTCTGATGAATACTGGAATGCGGACTTGTTACCACGCTCTCGTTTTTCATTACATCTTCATATTGTGTATCACCGGTCACATTGTACAAGTATGCAGCGGTCATCATTTTGAAATCTATGCCCCTGATACCCTCCACCATGTCATCGAGCATCTGATCTTCCAAAGGCAAAGCAGTGACATAATTGTGTGCGACTATCGCCGAATCTTTGTATTCGATAGCCAGATCATTTAAGCCGGCTATCTGAAAGCTATATGCCATCATAGCACTGTTAAGCGCGTTCGCCCAGGCCGCTATTGCCGTATTACCCGCCTGATACAGCCGGTTATTCCCGTCGGGATTTGTCAGACCATGGGAATACCCTCCCTGATAACGAAGGTTCAACCAAAAATCAACTTCATTCCTGGCTTCGTCCAGAATATCGGGAATACCGTTTCCGCTTTCAGCGATTCTTAAATTATCATCATCCAAATCACCGTCACTTAAAATGTAAGCCAGCAACAGGTCATATACATTAGCCACATGTGCCAAATGCCTGTCCCAATCAAGAGCATCGCTGTGACCTCCGATCGCGTTGGGGTTGGTGGGATTTCCCTCCTTTACATACGGTACCCAGTCATCGGGTTTATCCCAGGGATCACCGCTCGAAAATGTGGACCACTCCGGATGAAACGGATGCATTTCTGTCACAAGTATTTTACAGTCGGGAGGATCGACACCCTGGATCCACAAAGGACGCCGGGGCACAGGAACCATATCCATTCTGTCCTCACCGATGCGCATGTAATAATATCCCAAAATAGAAACTTTATAGGGAATGTGGTAAATATCGTCCCTGATTTCAAAATCCTGACTACAACCGACGCCTTCAACGACCAGCCGGTAAGTGCCAGGCCTATCGAATCCGGTAAAGTCGATCGTCCACACGTCCGAACCGGTGAGGTCCCAGTAAGTTTCAGTCTTATTCTTCATCCAAAAAGATACATTCCCGACACTCTGCGATTCTTCGGTATCAACGTTATATATATAAACCTCATTTCCTTCAAATTCCGAATAATCCCTGTTTCCTCCGTCACCCATAAAGTGATAAAGATCTGCCGCCTTTATTCTTGAACTGCTCATGTATCCGACAAGATTAACATGCACGGCTTCGGAGACGCTGTTAAAAATATCGAAGGTGATTGTCTGCGAGGCTGTATCTGAATTAATCGTTTCATCGATTTCCACAGTATATGTTTTACCCTGCTTCATAGATGTTGGAAGTTCAAGATAGATAAAATGTTCTTTGGTATAATCAAAAGTGTGATCAAATATATCATCATCAAAGCCGGTGTACGACATTCCGTTGACTCTTGTTTTTCTGTAAACCGCCTTGGGTGCTGCGCCATTCGTTCCGTAATTACTGTCATCAGCGGACTTGATTGTCCATCTGGTAACATCTGCGATTATGGATACATTCAGCGGCTCACCGTACGTAACTACATATGAATTGTCCGGATCTGATTCATGCCCAGCGTATGCAGCCTTTCCCTTTCCGTCATCTACAAAGAGTACGTCCCCGTCTTTGAAGTGTACTATCAGATAGTCTTTATCCAGAACTTTCACTTCGACCAGCTTTGAAGACTGCAACTTAGGGGAAATACCCATCACGAGGGATAATATAGTTAAGATAACAACTATTTGATTTAATATTAGTTTACCAGACATTCTGATTTCTCCTTATTTTATAAATACGCCTTTCCTCATTTCACTGAATTCGCCGGCTTGTAATCTGAAGAAATATACTCCCGAAGCTAAACCCCCGGCATTCCAGCTTACCGAGTAATATCCACCGGATTGATTCTCATCAACGAGTACTGCGACTTCCCTTCCCGTTATATCATATACCGTCAACTTTACATCTGACTGTTCGGGCAGGTGATATTCAATTATCGTAGATGCATTAAACGGGTTGGGATAATTCTGTAGCAGTCTGAAATCTCCGGGGATGCTGCTTTCTTTTTGTTCATCAACTGAAACATATCCCGTCTCATCGACAAGTTTCATTGTGCCGAAATAGTCGGCGTTTTCCCAGTGTGAGTTGTATGCGTATTCAGGAACCCAAACGGAGCCGTAGAATTTCTCGCGTTTTGGCGGTGACGCCTCAGGATCATCGTTATCGCAATACGCCATTGTAAACCCCATAATCTTATCGGGCGTAAGCTGAACTCTTGACGCTTCAGGGTTATCATGATCATAGGTATCAGCATATACCTTTAAAGAAAATTCATACACATTTTTATGATCGTATCTTCTCAAAACAAAGTGTTCGAAATGATCCGCGTAATCAATCCGCTCCCAGAAACCAGTTATATCCATGGCAACGAATGATTCCGTTGTTTCTCCGACCTCAGGGAAATCAACGGCGATATGATACGAAAAAGCATTTTGTGCATTTTCGTCGCCGTAATCTATTCTGTGCATCCCGCCGCTTTTGTCTTCATCAATAAAGACTTCAAGAATATCAAAATCCGGATAATTATCCTCCCCGGGTACGTATCCGTCAACAAGAACGTCGTCTACAATTTCAACCAAAAAACAGAGCAGGTTTGCATCATAATTCCACACGGCTTTATATCGACCGGTAAAGTCATCTGATAATACAAACTCCCCATAGGGAATCCAGACCTGACCGATTGACTGCCATTCGGCTTTTTCCCAGCATTCGTCATCACCGATCCCGTCGAATACCGGCAACTCAGTAACATTGTGAACGATTACCGTATCGTCCTGCGTGGTATTGGACTGATCGCGCGTTACCAATTGTATGCCCTCCTCCATACCAAGATTTCTGCTGTATTGACGGTCTCTCTCATTATTCCAGTGTTCATGAACGCCCTGACTGGAAATAGGCATGCCGGTATTATCGGGGTCATAAACAATTCCTTCCGGCCACGTCGATGAATCCGCGGCATGATGCAGAAATTCGTCCGTGCCCTCCATCTGAACATGCGTTTCAGTGGGATGATTTTCTGCCGTATATTCCGCGCGTAGAAAATCATAGCCCACTGAAGAGATAGCAACCGGATCCTGAGAAATAAAAATCGATGAACTCCAGTGATTATTAAACGGCGGCAATTGCCATTTACTGGGCTTTGCGATTTCCATCCCTGCAGACCACAGGGCATCCATCAGATAGATCAGATTTTTCTGGCCCGTCAGACTATGGGCCATCAGGTCCGTCTTTACCCTGTAGAATCCGTAACCGGCCCTGCTCGGCTCACCACCATCAGGAACAATAAGTCCCCCGTGAAGATGCTGGGCATCGGACCGGGTATGCGAACCGAAATGATTTTTTGCTACCGCAGTCATGCCGGAGAATTTATGACCTTTTAACGTAGGAACGTTGATCATGTATTCCATTTCTTCGAAAATCGTATAGAAATGGTCAGTAAAAACGGTATCCCCCTGTGCTGTTCTGAGCACCTCACCTCTGTCGGAATAATAGATTATTGCTGTTTCGCTGGGCACCATTGCCACTCTACCATCATCGGTTCTGTCATGATCCATATAATTGATATCCGGGAATTCATTTCTCCACAGCTCAAGCCTGTCCTGGTAAATATGCCGCATCGGATCTCCGATGTAAATATCTGACTGA
The DNA here is from genome assembly GCA_003568415.1 of Ignavibacteriales bacterium. Taxonomy (GTDB): domain Bacteria; phylum Bacteroidota; class Ignavibacteria; order T3Sed10-11; family T3Sed10-11; genus T3Sed10-11. Next base: position 32,680 of record PWXV01000016.1, on the reverse strand, counting down.
TTCACACCCACAACATTTACCAGATTCCTCAGCAGAGACAAAATCAGATGAGGAGAAGTTTCTGATATGCCGTACCAGTCATTTTCAGCGATTGTAAAATCCTCGTTGATATTCCCCCAGGAATGCCCCATACCCCAACTGCTGGTAAGATTGAGCTTAATGAAAATTTTTTCTCCCGCTTGATAACCGACATTCCCTTTACCTCTATCGGAATTATAGTATTTAAAAATTTCATTCCATGCAGTATTTATATCGGTCTGATTGGTAATTTCTTTCAAAGCCATTTTCAGCATCTCGTCAATGACTTCCTGGTCATTGTTATGGTTTCGAAACCAGCCGTCACCATGCTCCATTGTGCATTCCGCATTGGTGGCGTCGGGATTGTGCACCCAGACCACACGACCGGGAAGCATTCCTTTTGCTTCTCCCATGGGTTGATTCGGAGTCTGGAATATTGTCGTAAATGTTGCATAGGTCCTGCTGGCGGTACTGCTGTTAATCAAAACAATGCCGGTGACCAGACAGACCATCAAAAAACCTGCATACATCAACCTGAATCTTTTGGAATGCATACTTTCACGAAGTTTTCTTAGAGAGAAAACTGAAAGAATTAATCCTATGATAAAAGCTAAAAATGTACTTGCAAAGGGCATGGCTATTTTGATGCATGGATAGGTTAAGCGGTCAGGTTTTGGAATTACTCTTATCAAAATCCAGATAATAGACAGAATACCGAGTATCGGAAATGATAGATAATAAAGAAATTCGTTTTCGATTCTTATATTTATTATTCTTCCGGTTTTGGGGCATGTTTTGAAGAACTTCTTCTTTATTTTGTTTAGCATTTTTTCTCCATGACGATTAATAATATCTCCCCATCAGAGGGTGTTCAACAATCACACGTTTCAACTCCAGCAGGTTGACAATACCCTCTCTTCTGTATACAACTTCGCCGCCCGGTTCGATCAGTATCGTATACGGCAGCGCACCGCTCCATTCGTAATCAACGGCCTCTATCAGCTCATATGAATCACCGGAAAAGATAAAATTCTGCACGGGCAGGTGTTTATCATTTAAAACGTTCAGTGCGGTATCAAAATTATCTATCTCATCTGCTGATATTGTTATGAATTCAAAGGCGCGGCCTCCGTAATACCTTTGCAAAAGAACCAGATCAGGCAACTCAATTACGCACGGGACACACCATGAAGCCCATACATTGATCAGACGTAATTTTTCCGAATTGTTGGCAAGCATCGTATCGATACCGGCTGCATCAATTTTTATCAATTCAACCGGACGGTTTTTCCATTCACGGTTCACCCTTTCGGCCCAATCGGATTGCCAGGACCATTTGATGGAACAGCCGAATGACTTTGTTTGCGGGTTCGTAACCTCTTCCCCGGCCAGTATCTGATCGACTGCCAAACGGAGATCTTCCGCGTTGGCGGTGCCCGGTCGCTCAACTCCGTCAAGACGACCGGTGTAACGCAGTTTTCTATCCGAATCGAAAACAAAAACATGCGGTGTTGCATTCGGACCGAATTGAATGGAAACGGCCTGATCATCGCCATCATACAGATATGGGAAATTGTAACCTTTGTATTCAGCCCGCACTGACATATTTTCAAATGAATCGTCCAGATCCGAATAACCGCATTCTTCAGGAAGAAGTGCAAGCGGACTTGTCGGGTTAATAGCAACAACGGCGACACTCCTGTTTTCGTAATCGGCCGTAAATTCAATCAACCGATCTTCATACGCCTGTGCGGTTGGACAATGATTGGTGAGAAAAACCACAACCAGTATATCTGCATCACTGAAATCGGCAATCGAAACAACATTACCGTACATATCCGGTAATACAAATGATGGAGCACTTTCACCGATCTCCAGCAGTCTGATTTCCTGTTCTTCGAGAATTACCGGTTGAGGTGTAAATTCCGGTCCGTTATGTTTCTGACTTTCGCTGCAACCAATGATCAGTGAAGCTGAAATACACAACAGTACGATAAAATGTAAGATGTCGGACTTTTTATTATTAATGAAAACCATCAGGTTTGCCCCCTTTATGTAGTTGTCAATTAGTGAGAATAGAAATTTTAAAACAATTCATAGTCTTCCAAAAAACAATGAAACACTTAGTAATAAAACGTTTTTCAGATCAGCCATACCATAATAAAGCTACCATCATCCTATCGAAACGCACCGTTTAAAATACGGTGCAATACTTTTTAAATTACCAACTCCCCCACCATTGGCTATATGCGTTGTTACGGGCTGTTTTTTATTTTAATGCTCTTACTTCTCTATACGAAGTTTATAAGTGATGCCAATATTTAATCTAATCATTTTAGCCTCCCACAGTTTCATGTTTAATCACAAGATCTACCCCATCACCCCGTTCGAATAGCAGAGGCATCCGCACGGGCATGCGTCCCGTTATCGGCTCCTCGCCGAACCAGGCTCTGACTGCCACTTCTTGGCTATGAATGGATTGGTCAAAAAGACACAGGTAGGTAGGTGCGGTCTGGAAGTAGTTCATAACCCAGGGGTCCCCGAAAGACGTGATGATCACGTTCTTGGCCTGGCTCAATATACCCAGATAGAACAGCCGCACTCCGTTGATGTTCGGAATCAGAGTACCGATGGCAAAGCTTGGGATGATGTACAGATTCACAAAGACATAATCCGATTCCTTGCAACGCTCGTATATCGGACGTAATTCGTGGAATTCCCAATCCGAGACGACCTCCACATGCTCAACCTCGGCACCACGCTCACTTAACCGCTGACTCAGAATCTCTGTGGTTGGGAACTGGCCCTGACCAACCATTACCTTGTTCTCCGGTCCGAAGATGGAGAAGACGGTCACCTTCTTCCCCCCAAGGGACGGCAACGGAAGTACGTTGTCGATATTCCGCAGAAGTGTCATACCTTTCCTGCTGATGGACTGGCACCAGGCGTCATTTTTGCCCTGCGCGAAGATCTTTTCCCGTTCTTCCGGTGGAGCCGGAAGGTGGGTCTGACGACCCAATCCGATTCTTGCTTTTCCTCTGAGCACCCGCCTGACTGCATCATCCAGACGCTCCATGGGTACTTCCCCGTTTTTTACAGCATTAAGAATATACTCGTAGTCCGTTTCGAAGTTCCAGGGAAAGAAATTGAGCAGAAGGTCTGTGCCTGCCAATAACGCCTTTATATTTGCTTCGCCCCGGGAATACATCCCCATCACCCCGCCCATATCCAGAGCGTCGGATATGACGATGCCCTCAAAGCCCAACTCGTCCTTTAAGAGGTCGGTGATTACTTCTTTAGACATAGATGCCGGAACTACACGTTTAAAATGGGGGTGCTTCTCGGTCACCAGGCAGGGAACTTCCAGATGTGCCACCATGATAGACCCCACCCCGGCGGCAATGGCAGCCTTGAAGGGCTCAAGGAAAGTCTCCTCGAAACTCTGCCGGTCATAATCCACTATTGCGGCACTAATGTGCTGGTCCATAAATGTTCCACCGTTTCCGGGAAAATGTTTTGCAGTTGCTATCATACCTTGATCCTGGATTCCCTTGATGTAGCCCGCGCATAGCTCAATTACCTTCCGGGTCGAATCGGAATATGCCCGGATGTTCACATCGGGACAGAACGGGTTCACATTCACATCCACTACAGGACTGAAGGTATAGTTCGTCCCCATCGAACGCCCCTCTCTGGCAATAGCCGCACCAATCTCATATTCTTCGTCAAAACTTCCGGCGTAACCCCGGGCCATTGGCCGGGGAAAAGTGGTACCCTCCTTGACGTACCTTCCGGTCCCTTCCTCGTAGTCGCTTGCCACCAGCAGGGGTACTCTGGAGAGCTTCTGGGCCCTGGCCACAAAGCGTGCCAGCTCATCTTGCCCCAAGGCAAAATGGAATATCCCCCCCAGATGATACTTCTCAATCCTGTGCAGTACTGCCTCCGGATCGGTTGTGATGTTCCAAAATCCCACCAATATAATCTGACCGACCTTTTCCTCAAGACTCATTGATACAATGGTTGATTCTACCCACTGTTCATTTTCCTGCATCATACTATTACTCCTTTTATTCATAACCCAAATTTTTATAAAAAATCGGCTATCACAAAGTAAATCTGTTTTCACCTTCCGAAAGCAAGTACACTTTATCATCCAAAATAAATTTGCCGTCAAGACCATCTGGTAATTGAATAACCCACTCCCTTTTACCCGGTTCAGTGTTACTATAATAGACACTGATCATACCCAATGGATGAGGAACGGCACCTTTTATTTCACTGTAAGTTCCGGGGTGGGGACGTATCTCGACGGTTTTAAAGCCGGGCGATGACGTTTCAATACCGCAAATGATATTCAAAAAAGCAAGCAGGGGGTGTGCCGACCAGGCGTGGCAATCGGATCTGCTGTAGATGCCATGTTCAGGAAATGTTGTGAATCCATAATCTATAAATTGTTTCCATTCATCCATCAAATCAATCACCTTCTCTCCCATGCCCGCTTTCTTCAATGCCTGAAAAAGATAGAACTTAAAGTATAGTGTCGTCTGAATTAACGATTGATCTTCAAGAACGTCCTGCATAACCCGGGCATGTTCTTTCGCCTCAAACGCATCGGTCAGCACTGCAAAAATATTTGTATGCTGCGAAAACTGCTGCTTTGCGGGTGTTTCAGCCACAAGCTGCTTTTCTGGACAATAGCTAAGCTCCATTGTTTTTGTTTTCAAGCTACCGGCCAGTTCAATAAAACGCTCTGCATCGTGCTCATAACCGAAGACCTCGAGCATTCCGGCAGCCTTCTCAAGTGCATATGCGAGAAGCAGTGACATATGCGCCGAACCGCCGTCACTGATTCCCGGCGGTGAACCATAGACAAAGTCCGTACCTCCGTCGATATGGTTCCAATACGGGAGAGGACCCAACATTCCCGTATCGTCAATGCGATTGATAAACCACTCGAGTACAAATCTGATACCGGGCATAAATTGCCCCACAAACTCCGGATCATCCCGCAACATATAATAGTCGTGAATCATACCGATAAACAGTAACGAAAAGGGAGGTATAATTTGTACTCCGCGCGTCGGATGTGCGCTCTTCGTAAGTCCCATCGGCTGCATGGAAGCATAGAACTGATTAATGGCATTTCGCGCCAGCCGGTCATCACCATCGACGTACATGGATATCAATGCCTGTATCCGTGTATCACCGATGTATTGCACCTGCTCATAGTAGGGACAATCCCAGTAACTTTCCAGAGCGCAGAGTCTCGCAGTCCGCCACGATACCTCCCATATCCGGTCAAGATCAGAATCTCCTGAAATAAACTCAGCATTTTCTCTAAGCGGATAGGCAGTGTAGATATTGTAAAAATCATTAATAATAAGAGGGTAATCTTGCGTTTCAATGGAAAGCTTAACATAACGAAATACTCTGATCCACAGAGGTTCAAATAATCTGTCACCGCCATCGGGTATAAATATATCGTAAATCCCTTTCATGATCTTATTCTCCCAATGATCGCGGTTGCCTTTATCGCCATCCTCTCCGAAGAGTGCCTCCTGATATTGTATCTTGAACCGGCTGTCTCTTCCTCCTGAAACCAGCAACTGCGGATATCCCATAGTAAGCACCCTGTTATCGAGCAGAATCTCCACCCGTGTGTTAGGCGGGATTTCAAAATGTAACTTTTCATACTCATTTTCGTTGAAAGGGATACCTTTGACTTCAAGTACATCGGGAATTCTTTCGGGTTTTTCTTCCATAAAGGGAATTTCTCTGGGTTTGAGCTTCCACGCCGTTCCTTTCCAGGTATCCAACCCTATGTGGTTTCCTTTTCCGATTTCCCGGGCAAAGGGCCATTCCGAATCGTCAAATTCGAGAGTAAACCAATCCCAGGGATGCTTTGCCGCTACAAGACTATCGGTACCGCCCGCGATATAACCCCCGCCTGCAATTTCATCGGTCATTTCAAGAACGTGATAACCGGGATCTTTGAAAACCTTCCATGTGCTATTGGTATTTACAGACTGTTCGACAGGTGAATCTCCCTGTAAAATAAAGGCGGTCCTTTCGGTCAACTGTCTGGTTCCGTTAAGCCTGCCCCAGTTCCAAACCTGGGAAGCTATGATATTTTTGCCTTCAACAAGATGGGAAGCAATATCCAGCGTTTCATAATTCCAATTTTCCAGATCGCCGACGGCAGGTCCCCAACATACACGAGTTCCGTTTACAAAGAGTTTGTAACGTGCATCGCCCGAAACATGGATGATGAATTTTTCAGGAACTTCGTTTAGTTCGAAGCTTTTGCGGAAATAAAAAACTCCTTCATTTTCTTCCGGTACTATCCATTCAGCAAAGGAATCATCATCGAGTTGAGAAGGATGGGAGACAAAGGGTTTGGATTGTTCGGACGAGGTATACTGATTTACCACAAGTAAAAGGAATAATAAAATTGATGTCCCCGTAAGTATTGGCTTCTGGTAAAACGAATTCCGATTATTTTTTAACATATCAAGAACTTTCAAGGAACGTATCAATTTCTTTTCTGTGTGGAATGGAGGGTTGAGCCCCGAGCCGGGTTACTGAAATAGCAGATGCAGCGGCGGCGAATCGTAAAGCATCAGGCATGCTTCGCCCCTCTGAGAGAGCAACCGCGAGACTGCCGCAAAAGACATCTCCCGCAGCGGTGGTATCAACGGAATCAACGGAGAAAGCCGGCACCTCCAGGAACCGATCGCGCGTAGCCGCAACTGCACCCTGTGCACCTAAAGTAATGATGACGTGCTCCGCTCCCAGGTCGACAAGCGCACGGGCTGCATTACGCACATCATCGTCGGTTACTACCTGCAGTCCGGTGATGCCCTCTGCCTCAGTTTCATTTACTGCAAGTACCCACGTATCTTTGAGCACCTTATCATCAAAAGGTCTGAAAGGCGCCAGATTGAACTGGATTTTTAATTTGTGCTTTTTTGCCAGACTGTAAATATACTCCGTTGTTTCCCAGGGGATTTCCATCTGCAGCACGATAATTTCTGATTCAAGCAGCACATTCAGCGCAGCATCTATACAAGCCGGAGTTAAAAGGTAATTTGCTTCCGGGGCGACAGTAATATAATTATTACCTTCCCGGTCAAGCATAATCATTGCAGTACCGGTGGCAGCATCCTTTTTTTTGTACATGAACCGTGTATCAATACCTTCGGCGTTGAAATTCCGCACCATGGTCCCGGCATAATCATCCGTTCCAAGGCTTGATATAAAGGTTACCTTTCCTCCCGACCTGGATGCACTCAGAGCCTGATTGGCTCCTTTTCCACCGTAGGTTTGCATAAACACCCCATCGGTAATTGTTTCTCCCATTCTCGGCAATCGATTGGTTTTGATCAGAAAATCAACGTTGCTGCTTCCAATGACGGTGATCTTTTTTTTCATATTCACCGTTATATTAACTCATTGGTTTTCATTTTTTCGTAATTCTCTTAAATAAGTTAGTTGTTCACCCCAGGTTTCAATACCTCTTCCCCAGCGGGGATCGCGAAAAACAAGGTCTCTGTCAAATGTCGCTGCTATGCCTATAGTTTGTTCCTCGCATTGATAACCACATCATCAATTCCGATTTCAGACTGTACCTCAACATTTATGGCACCCCGGCTGCGATCAATTCCCCGTTTCCGTGCACGTCTGTCGATACTTCAAAATTGGCATCGGGAACAATCCTCCCTTCAGGGTCTATTGCTTCCACACGTATAAAGGCAATTTCATCCCGGTCGGCCTTTATAACGGATTGTTCAGGAATCAACCTTAGCCCGGAAACCGCCCCTGTGGTTTGGAATTCTACCGACTCTTTCATCTCCCCATCTTTCAGCCCAATGGCACGTAAGGTGCCGGGCATATAGGTGATCAAGAAGGAAGCGGTTATTTATTTCGGCATGCAGAGGTTTTCTTTGTGTATTTCTTAATTCACTTTGCAGTTATTAATATCCTGACAGTTTATCCGCTTCTGAACCTGAAGTATCTGCCCCTTTTTTCCCCTCAAAACGTTCCATTGCAGCTTCCAGTATGACAGATGTTGCAGTGGCACCGACTCTTGTAACTCCCAAGTCGCGTACTTTCAGCAGGTCATCAAGCGTGCGTACGCCTCCCGCTGCCTTAACCTGAACATCCGGATGAGAATGTTTCCGCATCAGTTTTAAATCGTATTCAGTTGCGCCGGCGTAGGAATATTTACCGTCATCTCCCTTGACAAACCCGTAACCGGTCGATGTTTTAACAAATGCCGTTCTAATTTCACTGCATATCTCGCAGAGTTTTATTTTATATTTATCCTCCGTCAGATAATCATTCTCAAAAATGACTTTCAGTATGGCGCCGCCCTTTACCGTTACCCTGTTTATTTCGTCGATTTCGTTTTTTACGTAATCCCAGTTTTCTCCCAGCACTTTGCCGATATTGACAACCATATCGATTTCTTTGGCGCCGTCGGCAATGGCCTGTTCGGTCTCTTTCACTTTAATTTCAATGGTGCTGTTGCCATGGGGGAAACCGATCACGGTGCCGACAAGGACATCGGTTCCTTGCAGCCACGTAACGGCATCCTTGACCGCATACGGCTTGATACATACCGATGCTACATCATATTTCTTCGCCACTTCGCACTCCTGCTTTAGAATTGCATCAGTCATTGTCGGGTGCAGCAGTGAATGATCAATCATTTTTGCCAATTCTTTTACGGTAACCATATTTTGTTCCTTATGAATCATTGTTATAAATTAGCGATAAAGGAATTATTTTTACTTCAATATTTTAAACAGGATTTCCAGATGTTTGGCTGCCAGCGGTACCGTCATATGCGGCTCAACGCCATCAACTAAACAATCGATAAAGTGTCGGGCCATTTCAAAATTATCTTCGGTGTGCGAGCTCATATCCACGGTGATTTTCTCGGTGACTTCATTTCCTTCAGGATCGAAGGTGAAGTATTCGACCTCCGGTGGATCCCAGCTACAAAAGGCGAAACGAAGGCTTCCTTTTGTTCCGTATATCCGCGTTTCATTGGGAACCTCGGCATGTACACCGCTGCCTCTTTCGTAATAATACGTCAAGCCCGTATCAAACTCGAGATAAGCCGCACCATGCTCTTCTACGTCGGATTTGAAATTCGAATCGGAAAAATGCTTGAGGCCATTACGCGTAAAAGACCTGACTTCTTTGATCTGCGGTACATCATTGAACAGTCCGAGATGAAACGACAGATCGTACACGCCCCAGTCGATGAACGGTCCGCCGCCGGAAAGTTTTTTCTGATGTGCCCAGGCAGCAGCCGGATTGTATTCGATGAATGTTCCCCGCATCAGATGATTATGGTGGATGTGGTACACTTCGCCCAGCGTGCCCTCATCGATCATCTGTTTTATGAAACGAAATTTGGGCTGCAGCCGGGCATGGCGACAGGAACATTCCAGTACAAGTAAATCCGGATATTTTTCCACTTCAGCTACCAGTTCTATCAACTCCTGAGGATTGGTCACCATGGGTTTTTCCAGCAGCACATGTTTTCCCGCGGCTAAAGCATCTTTGAGCATTGTCAAATGCGTATTCGGCGGCGAAGCGATGATCAAAGCATCCACTGAATCGTCTTCCAGCATCTCCCGATAATCCAATGCGCCGTGTTCGATCTGATATTTGTTTAATTTACTTTTTAATGTTTTTTCGGTGCGGGCAGCAATCCAGGTCACATCGGCCCGCCCGTCTTTTCGAATATTTTCAACATGAACATCGCCGATCATTCCGGCACCGATCACTCCGATGGCAGGTTTTTTCTTCATAGTTCACTCATTACATTTATAGTTAATTAAATTCTATTCCTCATTCCCACTTAAATAGCACCCGCATCAGTTTGTTTTCAACTAAATCCTTGTACGCTTGCGATGCATCTTCTGCATCATAACATTTTGCGTTGAGCACCTGTGGATTTACTTTTTTTTCATTGATTAAATTCAAGATCTCCTTAATATCATCAGGTCTTGTATCTCTTGAGAACAGAACATCCACTTCATCCATAAATAACGGATCATAATCGAGCACAATGGGGTCGGTATAGCTGCCAAGTATGACCAGTTTCGGATATGGTGGATAGGGAGGGTTCCACGGCATTGAACGCAGCAACGTAGCCGTGTCTTTTATCGTGCCGGCGATACCGGTGACATCCATCGCCACAGAAACATCCTGATTACCGTACTCATGTACTTTTGCCTTCACATCTTCGGTTGAAGCATTGATGGTATAATCAATCCCCGCGGCTGCGGCCAAACCGAGCCTTTCGGAGTTGGTATCGACTCCGATCACCCGTGCACCATACGCTTTAGCGCATTGAGCCGCAAGATGCCCGATCAATCCAAGTCCGACGATAACCACGGTATCCTGCCCACTGATTTGTGCCCGTTTAACACCATGCAGTGCAATCGCGCCGACTTTGGCATAGGCACCGTCTTCCGGATCAAGGTCTTCCGGTACCGGATAGACATCCGTTTCCTTTACCAACGCATACTCCAGTTGCGCCCCCCAGCACTTTGTAAATCGACCGGTGTGAGCGCTTCCGGTATGAAAAACGATACTGCCGGATTTGAGCGAGGTTGATTCCCCGGTTTCAACAATGCTGCCGATATTTTCATAACCCGGGATCAAGGGGAAGTCTCCCCCCGTTTGATTGCCGCTAAGTACCCTCGTCTCGGTACCCGAACTTACACCGGTATATAAGGTTTTTATGAGAAGTTCACCAACACCCGGTTTTGGAATATCTAAAGATTGAATTTCGACATTGTAGGGACCGGTGAAGACTATAGCTTTAGATGTGATCATTCGAAATGATTTTCTTCTGATGTTATTCTTAATCCGGATCTATTCATTAAAATCCCTTCGCAAGCTACTTAAAAGTGACTCTTCAATCAAATTGCTCAACTGAAGATATCATTGCTAAATAATTATCTTCCGGCACATACGGGGGAATACTATTTCCCGAACCAAGAGCATAAGCACCGGTATCTGATGTTTTTTTCAGCAGGTTTATCGACCTCCCCCGAATTTCATCCGGAGATTTTGTAGATAAAAAACCAACATCGATACCGCCCATTAACGCAATCCGGTCATGCCACCAATCATAGGCATCCTCAATAGGATAGATTTCATCCTCAAAACTATGTTTACCATCAATTTCTAAGTCATCAATGATTTCATTCATAATTGTTTTTAAATTGCCACAACTGTGTAGAATAACCGGTTTTCCGTTTTCGTGAATAGTTTGAATGATTTTACGCGTCCAGGGAAAAACATATTTCCGCATCAATTCGGGGGAAAACATCGTTTGGGTTTTAAACCCCCAGTCGTCATTAACGACACAAACACCCACAGAGTCGAACGCTGAGACAATTTGATAATATTCGAAAAGACGTCTGCCGATATTCTCAAAGATCTCATGAGCGAACTCAGAATCGAGCATCGCAATCATACATAAATTTTCAAACCCACAGAGATCGAACGCATGCTCAAGAATACCGCCATTGCTGCAGGCCAGGAGTTTCATACCGTCGGGTAACGAGGGATTGATTGTTTCGAAAACTTCGTAATCACCTCGCTGCGAATCCGGCCAGGTATATTTTTCAAAAGAGTCCCGGTCTGTTATCACTGCAGCTTCGTTGAGCGAGTAACTTTCTTTGGTTGCGTGTTGTGCCTTTGTGAACGTCAGCATATTTGTGTGCCATGGATAAACCGGTGCATAGTCATACCCAAGATTTTTAAAAGCATCGGCAACCATAACAAAATACTCAAGCGTACCTGCCGGAGAGTTTTGAAATTTATTACTGTGTCGCCGGAGTAGGCTGTCATCAATAATAAATTCAAAAAGGACAGGTCTGTCTGTCTTCTCTCTTCTCAAAATTTTAAGTAAATACTGTATGTCAGGCTTAAAATTTTTTCTCATTTTTCATAAATAATCTTACAACAACCGCTCAATCTCATCACGTTTCGGTATCGATGGCTGCGCTCCCAATTTTGTTACCGACAGAGCAGCGGCAGCGTTGGCAAACCGCACCGCATCCTCCTGAGATTTCCCTTCCGCTATTGCCACTGCAAGCGAGCCATTGAACACATCACCCGCAGCCGTTGCGTCAACCGCATCTACTTTAAATCCGGCTATCAAATGTTTTTTTTCTTTTGTTTTAATCAAGGCTCCCTTGCTTCCCAGTGTAATTATAACAACTTCCAATCCCCGCTCTAAAAGCGCAATCGCTGCCCTTTCGGCACTCTCAACGTCGGTAACAGAGATACCGGTCAGCAATTCGGCTTCGGATTCATTGGGAGTGATGATAGTCAAATTAGATAAGAAAGAATCATCAAGCTTCATGGCCGGTGCCGGGTTCAGAATGACTTTCACTCCCGCCTCCTTGGCAATTTCTGCTGCCCGACGGACGGTTTCCAGCGGCGTTTCCAACTGCATCAGTAAAATATCTGCAGATTGAATCAGCTCTGCCGCTTCGTTAACATCCTCCGGTGAGAGCGCAGCATTTGCCCCGGAGGCAACGGCGATACTGTTTTCTCCTTTTTCGTCGACAAAGATCAGAGCAACACCTGAGGGCTCTACTTTATCGGTCTTTACATATCCTACATTTATTTGATCTTCTTTAAAACCGCTGTAAGCTTGTTGGCCGAACATATCATCACCGACACGGGCGATAAATGTAACATCTCCTCCGGCCCGTGCCGCAGCAACGGCCTGATTCGCGCCTTTGCCGCCGGCTGCGGTGGAAAATTTTCCACCAAGAATTGTTTCACCGGGTTTTGGAATTCGCGGTACTTTGACTATCATATCTGTGTTCGAGCTTCCGACAACGACAATTTTCATAGTTATTCCTTTCCTTAATTTTTCTCATTGAAAAAGTCAGGCTTACCCGAGTCGAGGTGTCACCCTTCGACGGAGTTTATCCCGCATCAGCGGGACTGCCAATGACGCAGATACCCTCGCTATCATCCCTCGACTCCGCTCGGGATGACAGCCTGCACACTGTTGCACTGCGTAATTAACATAGCAGATTGTCACACTGAGCGGAGTCGAAGTGTGACAATCTATCGCTCAGTCTGACACCTATCACGCTATTGAATTGTGTCATTGACAATCCAGACAAATCAGAGAAGGGTGAATATTAGTAGTTTTTAAGCGAGAACTTATAAGTTATTTCTACCTTCCTCACATTACCCTTGCCGCTATGATTAATCCAAGTCCCGCAATGAAAAAGAAAAACATTGCGGCAATCAGTTTGTTTGTTCCTTCCGGTGCATCTTTGAATTCTTTCCATACAAACACACCCCACAAAGCGGCAACCATTGTTGCGCCCTGCCCCAATCCGTACGCAATTGCAGGACCGGCTGCGCCCGCTGCGATTATACTAAATGCCATACCCAAACTCCAGATTGCACCGCCGGCCATACCGATCATATGCAATTTCGGATTTCCCTTTTTGAAATAATCGCCGGGAGAAACCGGATCTCCGGCGATCGGTTTGTACATAATCACTGTGACGAAAACAATGCTGGAAACAACCAAGCCCACCGAAAAGACAACCACAGCAGTATACGGGGTTAAAAGCCCGGCTTCGGGGTTAACAAAATTAGTGGCCATGGAGTCCGCAACAAAACGGTAGAAAAATCCCATCGAAATACCGGCAATAATTGAAATGATCAAACCCTTTGCGCTGCCTTCCCGGGATCCTGTCTGAAGTCTCTTGTAAGCAAGTGCAACAAGGACAATCGCGACCACCACCAGTGCAACGCCGATAAAAAGGATGACCGGATTGCCTTCGGGCCTGGCGATGTAATTCACAAAAACACCAAGCGCCAATGCGATACCGATACCAACGGGAAAAGCAACTGACATTCCAGCTATTGCAATGGCAGCCACCAACAGAATATTTGCAAAATTAAAAACAACTCCCCCCAGAAAGGCAGTCCATAACATACCGCCATCTGCCTGCAAGAGGTCCTCAATGAAACCACGTCCCTGCGAACCGAAACTGCCCATAGTAAATGCCAGCACCAGAGAGAGAAGTAAAACTCCTATAGAGTAATCCCAGTAAAAAAGTTGAAAACTCCACTCCTTGCTTGCCAATTTTTGCGTGTTTGCCCATGACCCCCAGCAGAGCATGGTGATCACGCACATGAAAACAGCTATTGGATACGATTCAACGACGACCATAGTTTGTTCCTTTCAAGTTTAGTAATTGATTTTTGAGTTTACTCCGAAAATTGTTTTCGAATAATTTTTTAGTAACTCAATGAGATCAACCCTCTAGTTATTAGTCAAGGTAGATGCCCGCTGTTTCCGCATAGCCAGCTCAACGCCGATTTCGGCAACACGTCGATCATCAAGTTTGTAAAAGAGTAAGGCCACAATGGCAAGGGCGGCAATAATGGCCGGAATAATACTCAGCGACAGCTTGATTCCTAATATAGCTTCCGGTGTCTGCGCAACCCCGGCTACATAACCGAAGACGGAAAGAATCATCATCGCCAGCGCACCGCCTAATGAAAAACCCATTTTCTGACTGAAGGTAGCCGCCGAATAAACCAGACCGGTAGCCCGGCGGCCGTTCTTCCATTCGGAGTAGTCGGCAGCATCAGCCAGCATAGACCACAGAAGCGGCATTGTCGGACCGGAAGCAAGTGAAAAGATTATTTGTAATGCATAAATCAATATCAGGTCATCCGGACCGGCGAGGAAAAATCCGGCGGAAGATAAGCTGATAATAACCATACACCAGATGTATAAACGTTTCTTACCGATCTTTCCCGAAAGCCATCTCGTCGGCAAAACACCAAGGAGGACACAAATTGTCCCTGTTACCATAAATGGTCCGGCAGCCGCAACATCCAAAATATAATATTTGAAATAGTACATGATCACAGCCGAACGGATGGCTACATAGACCAGGGTGGCTACAGAAACACCGGCAAGGATGATCCATGGTTTGTTATGTATAAGATCTTTTAAATCGATTTTCGGACTGGTCTTTTGCGAGATATCCGGCTTTACACGTTCTCTGACGGAAGCAAAGGCAATCAGGAAAACGACAATGCATATAGATCCGAAAATTGCCATGGTCAGCATATAACCGGCCGCTCTATCACCTTTACCCAGAATATCAACCAGCGGAATGACAAATGCCTGAATGCTGGCTCCGGCTGCGTAAGCAAATACAAATTTATACGATGCGACACTGGTGCGCTCCCGGGAATCCGGAGAAATCACACCGATCAAGGTGTTATAGGGAATCATCATAGCCGTGTAGATGACCATCATCAACCCGTAGGTTGCATAGGCGTAGATGATCTTACCCGTGTAGCCGATATCCGGGGTGGTAAACAAGAGCACCGTACCAAGGCCGTAGGGTACGGCAAACCATAACAGATAGGGACGATACTTTCCCCAACGGGTGTTGGTGCGGTCGGCGATCATGCCCATGATCGGATCGTTCAGGGCGTCGAAAAAACGGACCACCAGAAACATGGTTGAAACGGCTGCAGCGGTGAGTCCGAATATATCCGTGTAAAAAAACGGCAAAAAGAACATCAACGCCTGCCAGACCACGCTGCCGGCATACTCGCCGGAACTGAACCCCAATTTCTCCCGAAAGGATATTTTTTCTATTTCAGTTCCTGAACAGAATTTGATTTGATAAGATTGCAATACCAGTGAGCCGAAGCTTTGGGTATTCGTTTAGCTGTTTGGAAATCCACATAGTACAGACCGAAGCGTTTTGAATAACCCAGCATCCACTCAAAATTATCGAGCAGCGACCAGACAAAATAGCCCTTTAGTTTCACCCCCTCTCCGATCGCCTTATGACACTCGGAGATGTACCCCCTCAAAAATTCGATTCTTTGATGATCATTAACACATCCGTTATCTAACTGATCATTAAACGCGCATCCGTTCTCCGTAATATAAGTCTCCGGCTGACCATATCGTTTATGAATCCAATGAAGCAATTTATAAAGCCCGTAGGGAACTACATTCCATCCCATTTCCGTCTTTTCCCATGTGGGATCTGAACTGAGTTTGACATGTTGGTCCTCTGCAAACCCGCCATTTTCCCATGGTACGGCATTTTCAAAACCTTCCGAACATGCTTCTGCATAATGAGTCGTGTAGTGATTAAGCGCAAAAAAATCTGCCGATCCCCGTACCATATCTTTTTCGTCTGTGCTGAAAGCCGGAAGACGATCGCCAAGCCGGACTTTCATGGATTCGGGATAATCACCCAGAAAGATCGGATCCGCAAACCAACCAAGGAAAAAATCCAATGCGCGTTGGGCAGCGGCAGTATCTTCCGGTTTGTATGTAAGCGGTTCACGCCAGTCACAGTTTAAAGGCAGACTGATTTTGCCATTATTTATGTGTTTATATTTTTCACGAAATAGTTGAACTATTTTTGCGTGCGCGAGTAATAAATGATGTGCTGCCAGATATGGCTCGGTCATTGATTTTCGTCCCGGCGCCATACAGCCGAATCCATACCCCAGCATCGCATAGACATAGGGCTCATTCAAAGTAAGCCAGTATTTGATCCTGTCTGCAAAATAATAAAAACAGACGTCCGCATATTCTGTAAATGCGTCCACAATATACGGATTGAGCAGACCGTCCTTTTCAAACTGAAGAGTCAGCGGCAAATCCCAATGAAAAAGCGTCGGCCAGGGTGTGATATCTTTTTCAAGTAAAAGATCGATCAGTTTTGAATAAAAAGCGATGCCCATCTTATTTACTTTTCCCTGCCCTTGTGGAAGGATGCGGGACCAGCTTATGGAAAACCGGTACGCTCGAATGCCTATATCCGCCATCAGTTGAACATCCCGTTCCATTCTATTATAATGATCCGCCGCAATCCGGGCGTCATGCCCGATATTAATTTTTCCTGGTATTTGTGTAAACACATCCCATACTGAGGGACCTTTCCCATCCTGATCCCATGCACCTTCTACCTGATAAGCCGAGGTAGAACAACCCCACAAAAAATCTTTCGGAAAAAGTAACATTAAGTTAGTTCCGATCTATTTTTATTTAACTCGATATCTTATACTAACCCGGGCACAGCTCCGCCTCCTCAGTCACATTGGAACGGAGTGGTTGCTTTAGCTTATATATTCATTAAATAAGCTTTGATTTATGTTCGTTTAGTCTAACTTACCACAAAGCCCTGTACAATAAAACAGCACAGGGCTTTGCGGTTTATTTCGTTAGACAAAATATATGATTGCAGTGACCAGAATTATTTAAGGAACATCATTCGTTTAGATTCTACAAAGTCACCTGCCTGAAAACGATATATATACAAACCACTGCTGACTGTACGACCCATCTGATCCTGGGCATTCCAGGTAACCGTGTGATTTCCGGCACCGTAATGCTCGTTGTTGATGAGTGTCGTCACACGGCGTCCGAGTATGTCGTAGACCTCGAGAAGGACATCCGCAGCTTCAGGCAGCGCAAACTGTATCTGTGTTGACGGATTGAACGGGTTGGGGAAATTATCAAAAAGCTTATAATCATCCGGTATTCCTGCGGGAGTACCGTCTTTATCATCGACAGATACCGGGTCGTCTAAAGAAAAAAGTCCCAATACACCCACAGCAAGGCGGTCGTTCGTCCAGCTTGATTCGACCTCCCATTCAAAATTACCGTTTTCGTAAAACAGAAAAGCGGTTGAACCATGAGCAACTTGTGCCGGATCCTGTGGTTCTGCGTATTCATAGTGGATAAGCCCTTCCATCTCTTTTAAAATTTCATCACCATCACCGGCTACATATGCAGGGTTTTCTACATCACCTCTATAAACAGAGCCGGCTATAGCCAGCATATTATCTGATCCAGGCATTGCAGTAGGACCAAGAGTTATTTCGGTACCCTCTGATGGATTATATTCGCCAACCGCTTCAATAAATTGCCAGTTCTCACCACCGGTAAACTCCTGCATAATTACCCACGCCTGCCTGTCCGACCAATCGGGTTGTTGCCAATCTATCTCAGCAATATCAGTAGTATCGCCGTCGGCAACTTTACTCCACATAGCAATAACTCTACCTGCTTCTGGTGTAGCAACAATGTGCCGCGTCCAGCCATTGCTAATTTGGGGGTCGTCTTCACCAAAACGATGACCGGAAAGTATTACAAGAAGGTTGCCTTCAGTAGTCTCTTCATCAAACTCAACTAATCTCTCATCCCTGGAAATCGATGCAAGCTTGTATTGTACTCTGTAGTCAAATACCGGCGGTGTATCGTCTAAAATAATATCATCAAAATATACACTTGTTTCTCCTGCACTGACATGCTGCATATTAAAAGCCACGCCGAAGGCTTGTATAGTCGAATTGTCCTCTACCTCTTCGGGTATTACGAATTCCAGCCGATTCCAGTCATCGCCTTTTAATTCATGCATATAGAACAATTCGCTTCTCCATTGCCAACCTGCAAACATTAAATAAGTCTGTAAAAAACCAACACTGTCGGGATATACATCATAAACGTCCAATGCCGAATCCACCATGTCCTGCGGGATCCAGACATGATAAATAAAAGTCGTTACGTCGTCGGGCACAGACGCGTCACGTCTTAAAGCGATTCCTTCACCGGCTACGAAATTACCGCTTATTTTTAGACTGTAATCACCACCGTGAGACTTTTCTGTGGATAGTTCCATGGAGGGTTCGCCGCCCCCCGCATAGTCTTCAACATACCAATCATCAATTTGATCCGGAGTTTCGAAATCCCATATCCTGCGCACGTCGTCTGGAAAATCTTCATCAGAAACTACCTCACCCTGCACATCGGTCCAGTAGTCATTTATCCGGTACTCCCCGCCTTCAATAATCTCAACTCCCTTCTGAATACTTGATACACGAGCATGGCCGTCCATACCATGGTTGTCCCGCAGCCACAACAGTATCTCCTTCACATCAAGAGTTACATCCTCGTTCTTCCACTCAGGATAAGGAGCAAGTAGATACCTTGTGCCATCTGGATTTACTATACCACTTGGCCCCTTATTGAAATACCATTGCCTGTCACCGATTGTTACCAATTCATTATCCGAAAGATCGCCATACATCCACCCGGTATCATCCCATATATTGGTAAAAATCATAACTGCGTAATCGGGCTTATTATCCTCATAAGGCAAGCCGGGCCTCTCGGTAAAATAAAAATACAGGTCTAACAGCACCATATACCGCCCCGAATCAGGAAGCTCAAGATCGTGATGTAATGTAAATTCTTCCAGGTCTTCTATCCTCTGATTAATGCCATGATCCGGGGTTACAAATGGACTTCTGCTTCCATCAGGGTAATTTAATCCGATACCCCCCTGCACCCAACCACGTACTGCCTGGGGATAGCCCTTAACCATACCGGTTCCGTCCTCATGAGTAGCTGAGATATGCCAATCCGCTTCTGAGTTTGCATAGATACATTGGCTTCCGGCACCGTCGAAACCCTCACCCCAGATGTTGTTGCGCAGCATGTAGTTGCCGTATATCTTATAGTCCCAGTTGTTGCAGGTTTGCCAATCCCATTCATCATCCGGTTTTTCTTCTCTGAGAATTTCTATGTTATCGACATAGATCACTGATTCTACTTCCTCATTGTCATCTTGTAAGAAATGTTGAAGACCGATTCTCACCGGACTATCGACTGAAATGACGAGCTCGAGGGTACTCCAATAATCACCGGTTATGCCGTCGGTTCCCAGCCATTGATCGTTCCAGCCCCAATCTGAATCAAACCAGAACCCCATAAAGCCATTGGTTACATCCAGGTGATCCTGCGATATCCAGACCTGCAACCGGACGATATCACCGTCTTCTATAAAGTCGACACCATCATTTTGCAAGTTAAGCACCAAACCGACGGTATCCTTTACCAGCTTTAAAGAATAGTCTCCTGTATATGCTCTCTCATCGGTAATTTCAATGCTTTCAACTCCATCACCTGCAACCCAGCCGCCCGCATCCTCATCCTCGAAATCCCATATCTGTATTTGAGTAGTATCCTGCGCAAATACACTGCATGCTAAAAATAGCATAATCGGAATTAAGTACTGTAGTTTTTTCATTGGTAAGCTCCTCTCTCCGTGGTTATAATGGTTATATTGGCTCCCCGAAAAACTCATATCGTATTATAAATCAATGAGGTATGGGAGACCGACTTTACCGTTTTCCTCCCATTATTAACGCCTGAGCGAGTTGATCAACAACCGCTCAGGCGTCTTTTCCGACTATTGAAAATAAACAGCGTCCGCTACAAGACCTCCCGGAAAATTTTCCTTATTTCAAGAACACAACCTTCTTCGTTTCGTTGAAGTGTCCGGCTTCTATTCTATACAGATACACTCCGCTTGGCACCTGGAAACCGCGGTCATTGGTTCCGTTCCATGTTACGGTATAGCTGCCCGCATGTAATTCCTGATCCATTATCACACTAACCTGCTGACCAAGTACGTTATAGATTGTAATTCTGACATCTGAAGTGTGCGGAATTCTAAAATCGATATTTGTCTCCGGGTTAAACGGATTAGGATATGCATGGGAGAGATAGAAGTCTTCCGGTATTAAATCGGATCCGGGTTCATCGACACTTACTATTAACCATTGCTCGTATTTATCGGGGAACCAATTCAGGTCGCCGACAGGGAAACCATGCGTACTGGCGGTTAGTAATTCAGGATTAGTATATGACAAATCAAAATCTAAAGGCCAGCGATTAGCAAAGTCAAGATAATCATCTACACCGTGCCAATTAAGAGCCGGATCATGCACAGGGTCTTGGCCCGCAGCCACTCTTCTTATATCCACGACAGCTTCTGCCAGCAGCGCGTCTGTACCGTTCATATCAACGATACCGGGATCCACATTCATCGTGTTTTCTTCAACAAGAAATTCAAAAGGTTCCCACTCATAAACTGTAAGTGTAGTGTCTAAGAGTGTATAATCCCCGAGGGTATCCTCGACTTCCACTTCCCATGATTCCCATGTCCATGGAGCGTCGTGCTCAAACATAGCCAGGTGATGCGCATTCATCCACGGTTGGGGCACAACATAGGATGGCCAAACGTCAAAGTCTCCCCAATATTCTACGACAGGATCTGTATACCACCAGGCGTTGTTCCTCAACTCCAGAACCAGCTCTTCCGGGGTCAACTCGCCGGTGCCTTTGGGATCCCATTCTCCATATACGCCGCCTGGTCCATACAATGAGTCGATCATCACCGGATCCCTAAAGGCCATGCCTACATCCATTATACCTGTACCCCAAGGTGCGGGATTGAATTCTCTTGAAAGTGGATGAACTGTGTTACTGATGGCCTGTGGGTTGACAATAAGATTATTCGAATATTTTTGAATCACACCGCCAGCACCATGAATCGCAGTCTGCATAGAGTTTACGAAGGTACAGTGTTCAACCTCTGTATAAAAGACACCTTCCTGCTCACTTGTGTTAATAGCATAAGTTCCGAAATTGTAAAAAGTCGTATGCCGTACTATTAACGAATCAATTCGCATGTGATGAAAAACCGCGCCGTTCCATTCCGCGCCGGGTGTTCCAATATTCATAAATAGACAGTCTTCTATTATGTAATTATTCTGACCGCCCCAGTCTGCAAAAACCGCCCACCATGTAAAGGGAAATTCAACAATAGTTCCTTTAAAGGTGATTGTATGCCCGCTGCCATGTTTTTCCTGGGCAATCCAGGAAATGGGACCGGTACCGTCCAGATTGATGCCGGTCAGCCAGAGATTTTCAAATGTAGCGTGATCAAATAACCGCCACCAAAGGTTGACCGTGGAGCCATCTTCTCTTACCCCACCCCGGATAATTGGAGGATGATTTTCATCATCCGGCGGATCGGCAACAATAACCAATGGAAAATCTGCATCGATAATTTCCGTAAGAATATATTGCGTACCGCGGTGCAGTTTATATACGCTATGGATTCTCTCTCCGGCTGCGGTCGTGTCTCCCTCTATCGCTTCATTTAATGCTCCCATCGGCAGGTCCGTTATTTCGCTAATAGGACCGATGATTAACGTATCACCCACCGATTGGGTCTGCGCGGAAACGGATGCGCTCATAATTAGAATGACTATACCGACCGTCAATAACTGTAATGTCTGTTTCATGGTTTATTATCCTTTCATTAACTCTTTTTAATTAATACAAAGTTTCTCATTTTCAATAAAGAGTTGACATATTGATTATTAATGAAATTGCCTCACCTGCCTTTCTGTATTTAGTTACTATTATTTTATTTTACTCTTTATGTTATTACTTTTATCACCTCCTTAATAGATATATAGATTTATTTATAATGTGAATTTTCATATAGTAGATTTTATTAAAATTCTAAAACTGATACCGCAATCCTATATTGACACTCCTGCCATAGGACTCAATATTTCTGGCAAAATTCATGTGGTTTAATAAGTCTCTTTCAATCTCATTGGTAAGGTTAAATATATTCATGAAAATTTCCATTCCCGGCAAAGGTAAGCCCTGCCTGACCTGCAGATCATAGCGGTAAAAATCGTCGGTAAACCCGCGTAAACTTTCATGCCAGTTTGCCGACGTGAATACACCGGACGTAAATCTCATTGCCCCGCGAATTGAAAAATCCCTGTAGTCGAAACCCAGAGTAAGATTCAATAAATGATCCGGCTGATGAATCAAGGGGGCCGTGTACGTCGTGTCTTCGTTAGTATAAATCGGCCGGAAATTCTCATCTAGCTCCGTCCTTATCCGCGTTCGCAAATACTCTGCTTCGGATATATTGCGGGTATAATTAAAATTGATGACCAGACCTCTTAACAAGCAGGGTAGATACCAGAAATTTGATTGCCATTCGATTTCGAAACCGTAATTAACAGCTTCGAATTCATTATTTACCGGGTACGCTGCCCGCTGACGGTACATACTCGATGGCAATTCAAAAAATGTAGTATCCGTAACCGCTCTCGTTCCTGTCCAGAAAATCATATCCGTTATCGTTTTGTGAAAGGCGCCCACCGACAACAGACCGATCTCGTGCGAGAATACGGACAATTGAATATCCCAGTTCTCCGATTGTTCCGGTTTCAGTCTGAAATTACCTAAATTGTCAAGTGCTCCTGTTTGGCCTATTAACCAGCCCGGCCTAATCCAGGTGTAATTGGGTCTTTGCAGCGTGTGCGTATATCCCGCTTTTAACGTCAGCCATTGCGTCGGCTTGTAGTAGACGTTAATCATAGGCAGAAAGAACTCATTCTCGCGCACTCTGGTCACGGTATCTATCGGTGTAGGCTGCCAACCGCGTAATACACCCAATCTGCTGCCCCGGTATCCTGTGTACTCTGTCCGGTTCGATTCATAGCGCACGCCCGGGATAAGAACAACATCAGAACCCAGATTAATTTCCGGCATCAGGTAAAAGGCATGATAGTCTTCTGTGCCGTCGTAATCATAATAATTACTACCTACAAAACTCCGCTGAATAAGGGCACCGATCTCAAAGACATCGGGATTATATTCCGGCATAAACAGATCATGCATCTCGCGAAACCAATATCTGTTATAGATATAACCAAAATCATACCTTCCATCGAGAAAATCGCCGCCTGTATAACTATGGTCCAAAAAATCCCATATTTTTATTTGCATTGTATTTGTTTCCCATTGTTCTTTCGTACGCTCGCTGAGCCGATCCCAAAAGTGCTCTATAAGCATACGTCTTCCGCGCTCAGCTCCTCCAAAAAATCCGAAGCTGAATGATTCAGTATCAAATTCCTTGGTTTTATGCCTGTACATGCCACCCGTATGCAGATCAACGTTAATATTGTTTGTAATATCAAAACTGTATGTCAGGTTGAGTTCCGCTGTAAGATCCCGCTCACGGGTTTCATCTTTGCTAACACCTACACCTCCCATATTCACATTTCTTACGGCATCTCTTAAAGAAATCTCCATCAAGTCAGGAATAGTTTCAGGATCAACATCCACATTAAAGCCGGACCTTCTGTCGCTCCCGAACACATTGTCCGGAGAACCGGTGGCCTCGTTCGTAAAGGATATTCCTGCAGGCAGGGTATTCTCGGAAAATGAATGACTGAAAGCCGTGTTGATATGGAGATTTCTCCACTCGTGGTCTATTCGTAAAGAATTGGTCATTACCCTCAGCCATCGTTCCGGAGTATCCTGCATACTTAATCGAAATCTATTTTCGACAAAATTATAATGGTTCTGATATCGTGTTTCTTCACGGTCAATGCGGCTGAAAAAATTGGAAGCCCTTATTTGCGTGGAGGGCAAATTGTAATCCAAAACAACCGTGCCGCCCAAACGCTGAACGTCTCGGAAAATATCCATAAGCTGCATACTATTTGTAAACACCGGCCCGTCTGTACGCTCCTGATTGAAATTAACTCCACCCAATTGCTGTGAACCGCCGTCCTTCTCTTCATAATTTATCTGAGCGAACACGCCAAGCCGGTTTGCAAAAAACCTGTTGCTGCCGCCCACCGTTAGATTAACGTCCCGGTACGTACTTCGGAGACTATTGTATCCGCCTTGACTGACCACATTAAATGTCGGTTCATCGGGCGGCGTTCTCATCCGGAAATTCACGATTCCACCGGTGGCAGTCGCCTCCTGGTTTGCCATCACCGATTTTGTTAACTCAATACCTTCAAGCATATAGGGAGAAATCATGCTCATATCAACACTCCGGTCACCTGCGCCGGTAGCAGTCATGTTGACTCCATCTATCTGAATCAATGAATATTTGGAAGACATCCCCCTGATCACCACCTTGGTTCCCTCGCCTCCTTCTCTTTCGAGGGATACTCCGGGAAGACGACCAACAGCTTCCGCGGCAGTTGCTTCAGGCAGCTGCTGAATTTGCGCCCTCGAAACGATATTTGTAACCGTTCTTGATGCCAACTGCTGATTGATCGCCTGCCATTGACCTTCCGCCTGTGCGGTCACCACTACTTCCTCTCCTCTCAATGCCCGGGGTCTCATCCCTACATTGTGTTCCACTCTCTCACCCGCATCAACCTCAACGGTAAAGGTAATTTCCTGGTAACCGAGATACCGTACTGTGATTTCATGCTCTCCCGGCGGTACATTCCGTATGACGTAATTACCATGAATGTCGGAAGCCGCCCCTATGGTGGTACCCTGAATCAAGATGTTTGCATTGGGTAAAGCACTTCCGCTTTCGCTATCTGTCACCCGTCCCACAATCTGCCCTGGCTGTGCTTCTGCAACCGCATGCAAACAGAGCAGGATCGCTATGATAAGTGAACATATCATAAACGTTCTACTTATTCGCATATAACCTCCTGTTCAATTGTTATACAATTAAAAAAGAAAATTTCTCTTGCGTATATCATCGGTAATTTGTTGATATATTTAACGAACCACATAGTAATCCAATCTCTTGTAGTACTTGGCCGCCTTGTGTTCATAAAATGTTCTTTCGTACAAATATCAGGGGAGACGTAAATGTTTACAAATGCATGAAAAATGATTTGAACTCCAATACTTAAACGAAGCCCGGTCAAGTTTGTGGAGGTGCGGGAATGGATCAGACTGCCAGATAATGCGGCGGCAGTATCGGGATTTGTAATATGAGGTTCTTGGAACAACATGATGTTGCCCGTTTCAATTAGATTATCAGACTTATATACTCGGTAAATGGTAGGTAATCCAGATTCGCCGCCACATCCCCACTTACCGGGTATTTGACGATCAGCTAATGCATTCTGATATAAGGATCAAGCTATCAGTGCATCTGGTTGAACCAACTCTTTTCGATACGATCGATAACAGGGCCGGATATTGGTTAACCACGTTAACGTTAACAATTTTTTGCAAGTACTTACAAAAAAAGATAGCTTCCAAGTACTTTATGTTCAATTGTCTTGCATTGAGTATAAATCAATCAAACTTGTTTATGAAATGAAGGTAAACGGAAATCTGTAAAATAGAATGTGCACCTTTTGTATAATCCGGTATGTATTAATATATAATTCATAAATCAATTTGATTGATATTACAAAGATTATTTAATAAATTTAATTCAAAAAGTCAAGTCCTCACCAAATTTTTTTTAAACGATCGTCGGGTGAAACATTATAATACGTAACTCCAACATTTTTCAATCAAGTTTGTGTTTCCTTTATAATCTTCATAAAACCGCTATTCCACCCGTTCAAGCCGTGCAGCCCAGCCACCGCCGGTTGAGAGCTCGATGTTGAATACATCGGTGCGGGTTACTTTACTTTCTTCCCTCACATAATCCGTCGCATCACGATCTGCATTGATGCCATCCTTAAAAATAATCGCCCGGTATTTTCCCTCGGGTAAGAACGAAAAATCAATTGTCAGTTCACGGGGATCCCAGTTGGTCATCGCTCCTACATACCACGTTTCGTCTTTTCGCCGTGCCATAACAACATATTCACCGACTTTTCCATCGAGTGGTACGGTATGATCGAATACTGTCGAAACACTCGTTATGAAATCCACACTCTCCTGTTCACGCTTGTATGCGGTCGGGTTATCGGCAAGCATAGCAAGCGGGGATTCATACACAATGTACATTGCGAGTTGGTGGCATCGTGTTCCCTGACTCATCGGCATTGAGAAAACCGGTCGGAAATTATCCCGGTTTGCATTCCTCATAGCTCCGGGAGTATAATCCATCGGACCGGCGATCATGCGAATAAACGGAATCGTCACGTTGTTTCGCGGCATATCCACGTTTTCCCATTTATGATATTCCAGACCGCGTACCCCTTCGAAGGTGATGGCATTCGGGTAGGTGCGCTGCAAACCGGTCGGTTTGTACGAGCCGTGAAAATTCAGAATCAATTGATGATCTGCCGCTTTCCTTGCAGAACGGTGATAAAAATTTACCACCCGCTGATCGTCCCTGTCCATAAAGTCAATTTTAAATCCCTTAATTCCCATTTCTGCATAGTGAGAAAATACTTTTTCCATATTCCAATCGAGAGGAAGCCAGCCGGCCCAGAGCAGAACACCGACGTTTCGCTTCTCAGCATAGGATATGATCTCCTCGAGATCTATTTCAGGAATTGTTTTCATCAGATTGGTACCCTGCGACCATCCCTCATCGAGCAGGATATATTCGATGCCGTTATCGGAGGCAAAGTCGATGTAATATTTATATGTGTCGGTGTTAATCCCCGCCCGAAAATCTACCCGCGAAATGTTCCAGTCATTCCACCAATCCCAGGCAAGCTGTCCGGGTTTTATCCATGATATATCATCGATTCTCGTCGGCGATGCGAGTTTATATACCATATCATTATCAAGCAATTGTTTATCGTGGGTACTCACCACAACTGCACGCCAGGGATATTTCCGGTTACCGTCGGTTTTTGCGATAAAATCGGCACGCTTCGTGACAAATGCCTGAAGGTTATTATGGCCGCCCTGTTCTTCTTCGAGGGGATACCGTGCATAATCGCTCACAAACCCCCGGCGGGTCTCTTTGTTGATACGGATAAATCTTCCGGGGTAATCTTCCAGATCTGCTTCGAGAATAGCGGCTTTTTTCGTTTCGTTCAGCTCTACGAGGAAAGGTGTATACGCAAATCGCTCATCGTCGAACTCCGACATCCTGATATACGAATACAGACTTTCAAAAGACGAAGCATACTCATCCTGCTCTCTCGATTCGACATACGGTATAAATGCATTGTGATCATCGCTGAAATTCAGATCGGCGTATTCCCATTCAATCGTTATCTCCTCATCGATCGTTGTAAAAAACCGGTATGCCATACCCTCATCATACGCCCGGAAAATCAGCCCGAAGTCGTTCTCGAAATAAAGGGTCAATTGGTTATAGTGATCGACGATTTCGCTTTTCTTATAGATTGATGTTTCAATGACCTCGTTCACCGTTTCGATTTCTGTTCGAACAAGTTCCGGATTTATTCCAAGGTGCTTGCCGTTATATAATTTAAGCGAAACCGCAGACGGAGCAATGACGGGATCGTTCTTGTAGTCCATTCGCCATGTAATAGCATGCGTGATATCGATATGCACTTCGATCAGCCCGTCAGGTGATTGAAGCGTATACGATCCTGATTCAGTTGTAAACGCGGTAGTCTGCACCAACGCGATGTAGATGAAAAGAAAAAGGAATGTAATTATCATGTCAGACCTCTTTACTAATTTGAATGATACCAATAGTATATGCTGATATCGAAACCCTAAACAGGGTCACGTCCTGATTAAAGTTGACATATTTTTTATGCTGCAGGTTTAAGACTGGGAGTGATCATTCCCAGATTTGTGTGCAGCCGGATGTTGTTGTAGATGTCAATAGACTGAACTATAGCACGTCGTGCAAGTTCAATCGAGTTAGGAGCTCGAATATAATCTCCACTCATATATTAATATTGTCGAGACTTAGCAGATTAAGTAAATCTTCTAAAGTGTTGTAAACTTATAAATCGTAGTTTGACGATACGTCTCTCCCGGTTTCAATGTAACTGAAGGAAATAACTTTATATTGGGAGAATTCGGAAAATGCTGGGCTTCAAGGCATAGGCCGCTTCGGGGTAGATAACAAACTCCTTTCTTACCGACGATGTTGCTGTTAAGCAAGTTGCCCGAATAAAACTGCAGACCCGGTTGATCGGTAAATAACTCCATGCATCGTCCGGTTCCGGGATCACAAAGAGATGCAACTTTACGAACGTATCCGTTAAAATTATTAAGCACCAAATTGTGATCGTAGCCTCCGGGCCAGTAGTTACGTTCACCGATCCCTGAAATTCGAGTTCCGATTTTCATCGACTTCCTGAAATCCAACGGAGTATTCTCGACAGGGATCATAACTCCTAAAGGTATATTTTCGCTATCTATCGGTGTATACATGTCCGCATCGATTGATAGTTTATGATTCAGAATTGACGTTGCCGGATCTCCGGATAAATTAAAATATGAATGGTGTGTGGGATTGATGATGGTTGTCCGATCGGTGGTGGCGGTATAATCGATCATCAGTTCGTTTGCATCTGTTAACGTATATACAACCTTTATCTTCACATTACCCGGGTAACCTTCTTCCAGATGAGGACTATAGCATGTCAATTTTAATGCAGGGCCTTTTTTGCATGCAAAAGGTTCCGCTTGCCATACTTTTTTGCAAAATCCTTTATGCCCGCCGTGTAAATGATTTTTTGCTTCGTTTAATGTAAGATTATATTCGATACCGTGTAAGTGAAATTTTCCTTTTTCGATCCTGTTTCCGAACCTACCGACAATTGCCCCGAAAAATGAATCATCATTTAAATATTCCGGCAGCGTATCGAATCCGAGAACGATATCGGCAAAGTTATTATAACGATCCGGTACAAGTAATGATTGAACGATAGCTCCAAAATTGGTGATTCGTACCTGAGCAGAGGCAGCGTTTGTTAAAGTATAAATATCGATTTCTTCATTATAATTTATTGTTCCATATTTTTCCTTCAGGATTGCATTATCGGATCTATTCTCATATTCAGTGACTGAATTCATTATATAGAGTATCCCTTTATGTAGGATTGTATTAATAGGCCGGTTAGATTATTTGCGACTGTTTTGCGCCTATAAAATAATTGAAAATTACGTTAACGTTAACATCCTTTTATGAAAATACCATGAAATACGTCGATAGTGACTAAAGAAATAATTACCGGCACCTGCTTATGTGCCGTTACAACCACACGAGCGCCTGATGATTGGCTCTGTTTTGATCATAAGATATTCAACCCGTTCATTAGGATTATCTATATGACGCAGCAGTTTTTGAGCCGCCTTACATCCGACATCATAAGGCCGCTGATTGACAGTGGTCAATGGTGTCGGAGTAAATGGAGCTCGAACATCGTCTGAAAATCCCACAACTGCGATATCTTCAGGTATTCGGTATCCTTTCTCTAAAATTGCCTGCATAGCTCCGAATGCAGCAGGATCGTTTACAGCCACAACTGCACGCGGCAGCATTTTTTTTGGCAATTCGAGCAGCGATATCATCGCACTATATCCGCCTTTTTCATGAAAATCGGATTCTATTATAAGGTCTTCATTGACGGTCAAGTTATTCTCCTCTAATGCTTTTCGAAAACCCAGCAGGCGGTCTCTACCAATCGATACATTTTTCGAACCCTGCAAATGTGCGATCCGTTTATATCCATGGTGTATCATATGTTCGGTCATGTGGCGGGCCATTTCTACGTCATTAATTCCGACACAACTTGCGCCTAATCGTTTTGCACAACGATCGAAAAAGACGAGGGGTTTTCTATTCTCAATCAGCTTCCTGTAAAACGAATACTTTTTCACGGTTTGTGCCATCGAAAGTAATATTCCGTCCACCTGATTTTCTTCCAACGTCTGTATCGCCTTTTTCTCCCGGCTTTCATCCTCGGCAGAATGGATAAAAAGAAGATTGTATCCGGTATTATAAACGACTTCTTCAATACCCCGGATCACATCGGGGAAAAATGAATGTGTAATTT
This sequence comes from Ignavibacteriales bacterium, assembly GCA_003568415.1. Classification (GTDB taxonomy): domain Bacteria; phylum Bacteroidota; class Ignavibacteria; order T3Sed10-11; family T3Sed10-11; genus T3Sed10-11. The sequence goes on along the minus strand of PWXV01000016.1, from coordinate 2,047 downwards.
CAGGTACGATTACTCCGATGGTATATGATTTCCTCGTTACCAGGCTCCTTGCTATACGGTTCGGAATATAACCAAGACGCATTGCAGTCTGCATTACTTTTTCCCGTGTATCATCGGCTACGTTTGGTTTCTTATTCAGCACACGTGAAACAGTCATAACCGATATTCCGAGTTCTTTCGCTACATCTGTCGCAGTTACCCGGCCGGGACGTCCGGAATATTTCTTATGTTCTTTTTTCATTAAGAGGATTTTCTATGGATTTACCCTGCAATAAGAATCACGTATAGTATTCCGATTATTGCTCATATGGACTGCCGTTAATTATCAAGATAGTACATTTTTATGAACTTGTAAAGAAAGATCAAGCATTAATTAGATATAATGTCGTACCGAACGGCACATATACGATACGGTAGTCCATACTATCTCCCGGTAAGAACAATTGTAAATCGATCTTTCTTACACAAAGTATTTAAATCAATATTTCCAGTTGAGAAGCAATGAGTTTACGGTAATTTCAAATGTACCCGGTTCAAAGATGCGCTCGCCTTTTTGTCCTGTAAATTCAAGATCAGTTGTATCAATGTGAAATTTTACATTGTTACTTTCTCCGGGCTCAAGCTCGATCACCTGAAAACGTTTCAACTGCCGCACCGGTCTCGATACTTCACCGTAAAGATCGGTCACATACAATTGTACAACTTCTTTTCCGGTACGGCTGCCGGTATTGGTAACCTGAACCGTGACATCCAGCGCTTCACCGGGTGCGAGATTTTCCTGACTGATCCTTAAATCGGCATACTCAAATGTAGTGTACGACAACCCGTGGCCGAATTGCCACTGGGGATTATACGTATGCGCCTCCAGCGGTTTATGATCGTATGGTGTAAGAGCATTAGGGGCGCGGGGATATGAATACGGGAGTTTTGCTGATGGATTGACATCACCGTATAAAATATCGGCAATCGCCCGGCCGCCCTCCATTCCCGGAAGTCCTGCTATCAACACTGCATCAATGTCATCGACAAAATGTGAAACTGTGCGGGGTCTGCCCTGTGCAAGAACCAGAATTACCGGTTTTCCCGTTCCGACCATTGCTCGTGCAAGTTGAATCTGTGCTTCATCGATGGTAAGATCATCGATATTACCTTCTGTTTCGCAATAGGAAGGCTCGCCTAACGCGAGAACGATTGCATCGACATCTTTTGCGGCATTCACAGCATAATCGATATCAACTATTTTAGATACCGGGAAAGTGCTGTTTTCTGTTTGTTCGAATGCCGCTCCCTCAACATAAGTAATTCGTTCTTCACCCGCAGCTTCCTTCAATGCACCGACTATCGTTAAAGCATCTTCAGGATATAACAATTCGTCATTGCCCTGCCAGGTAATTGTCCACCCTCCGTTAAGTGACTGCATAAGATTTGCCGTTGGTCCGGTTACGAGAAGGTGCATATCGCGTTCAAGGGGAAGTATTTCATTATTATTCTTTGCAAAGACGATTGATTCCTGAGCTATTTCACGGTTGCGGCTCCGTGCTTCTTCAGAACCTACAATACTTTTCAATGTCTCATCGGGATACGGATCATCAAACAGACCCACGGCAAACTTCACCCTCAAAATTCTCCGGACTGCATCATCGACCCGTTCGTGAGTAACCTCACCACCCTCAACACATTCAATAAGATGATCGATAAAGTCGAAATCAAACGGGACCATACTCATATCGACACCGGCATTGACCGCCATACAGACTGCATCCTTCGGGGTTTTCGCGACACGATCCCTGCTGTGCAGGCGATCGACATCGCGCCAATCCGATACGAAGAATCCCAGAAATCCCCATTTTTCTTTCAAAACTCCAGTAATTAAATCATAATTTGCGTGACCGGGGATTCCATTAACCTCACCCGAGCTACCCATCACCGTCGCGGCACCTGCCTTTATCGCTTCTTCAAAAATCGGAAGATGCCAATCGTTCATCGTTCGCTCGTCAATGATAGCGGGTGTGCGATCTTTTCCGCTCCAGGGATGTCCGTATCCGAT
>PWXV01000044.1 GCA_003568415.1 Ignavibacteriales bacterium | reverse complement strand
GTAGCGAAGAGGATAAGCAGAAACAGTGCCACCCGCCATCCTGCCCTGATGTTACCGAGATCGTCGAGAAAGAGGTTTTGTAGGTTCATTCTAATTGGTTAAACATTTCCAAAATATTAACAAATTAATGGCAAAACTATTTGGGGCAACACTATTTATTTTAACAAAGTCTTAAACAATATCGTGTTATGATTGAAATTAATCCACTGAATTGCCCTCAGAGATGTATGTGTAAGAAACCTATGGATCTGTTTCTCAAACGCCATTATATTTTTTGTCAAAGCGGTGATCTTGAACGCTACAGCAGACGATAGCAAATGGACTTTCTGAGTCCCAATGATCCTTGATCCTCTTCTTACATCGATAGCTCTGACGACCATATCTTCTCCGCCTAAGAAGTGTTTAACGGCATCATAGAAAAGTACAACATCAAGGAACACACCCCACTGGTTAATCAGGTTTTCTAAAAGATCTTTTAACCAGACGCTCTTCTCATCAAGATCATGCCATTGTTGATAATTTATTTTATAATCATAGCGTTTTTCAGGAGTTATATTTGTTGAAACATAATAATGTTTAACCGATGACGGCCGCATATTAATAAGTTTGCCATGATTTTGACCGGTTAACATAAGATAATTGATCGCTTGTTTCTCGTGTTCTTTCGTAAGTGCCTGAGCAGTTTTTAATTCATATATCACATTATTAACTATAAGATCAATGAAATACACTTTTATGAAATCTTCATAAGAAATATGTACAGGAATTTCAGTGTATACATTTTCGAACCCGGCTCTTTTGCAACGATATGCAAGCTCATCTCTATATATCTTCTCACTCCAGAATCTGCCTAATTCCCTGTGTATTGAGAAAACATACCCCATCACCTCATAGTCAACAGCGTGAAATTCATCATAAGTGATCTTTCTAACTGGTACATCAAATTCTATAGGCATATCCTATTTATATAAAATTAATTGTTTTGCTTTAAATAGTTTTGCCTTATATCATCGGTAATTTTAAATCAATGTTACTTCGTGTTCTTGGTGTTCCTTTGTGAACATCGTGGATGATGTCGAACACCTCAATATCACATCCCAAGCTTCTCTGCCAGGTACCCCGCTATCTTCGTATCGGCCACGCGCACCTGTTCCATACTATCACGGTCGCGGATTGTTACCGTCTGGTCCTCAAGTGTTTGTGAATCGATTGTAATACAGAAAGGGGTTCCCGCTTCATCCTGTCTGCGGTAACGCCGTCCGACGGCACCCTTATCATCATAAAACACACGATACCGTCTCTGCAGATCATGCATGATTGCGCGGGCTTTTTCAGGCATACCGTCGCGGTTCACAAGCGGAAATACTGCCGCATTGATCGGTGCAATATGCGGATGAAACCGCATAACGGTACGGGTCTCTTTTTCAAGCTGCTCTTCAGCGAACGCATCCACAAGAAATGCCATAAACGACCTGCTCGCACCCGCCGATGTTTCAACAACGTAGGGAATATATTTCTCGTTCGCCTCCTGATCGAAATACTTCATGGCTTTACCCGAAAACTGCTCGTGTTGCTTTAGATCGAAATCGGTGCGGTTATGGATGCCTTCGATCTCACCCCAACCGAACGGAAATTCATACTGTATATCAAATGCGGTTTTTGCATAGTGAGCCAGCTCATCGGGACCGTGCTCATTAAACCGGAGTTTTTCCGGCGTCATACCAAGATCTTTGAACCATTGTATTCGCTGCTCTTTCCAGTATTCAAACCATTTGTCATCTTCGCCCGGTTTTACAAAGAATTGCATCTCCATTTGTTCGAACTCCCGCGTTCTGAAGAGAAAATTCTTCGTGTTAATTTCATTGCGGAATGCCTTACCGACCTGGGCAATACCGAACGGTATTTTCTGTCGTGCCGCCGATTGCACATTGAAAAAGTTCACATAAATACCCTGCGCCGTCTCGGGACGAAGAAAGACAACAGCCGAACTGTCTTCAACCGGACCAACGAAGGTACGAAACATGAGGTTGAATTTTCGTGCTTCGGTAAAGGTATCTTTGCCGCCGCAGTTCGGACATGCACCCGATTCGGGGAGTTCATCGGTGCGGTACCGGGAACGACACTGTTTGCAATCGACCATCGGATCGGTAAAATGCTCAACGTGCCCGGATGCTTCCCACACCCGCGGATGCATAAGAATACTTGCATCCAGCCCCTCAATATCCTCACGCAAAGTCATCGTTCGCCACCAATGATTTTTTATATTATTAAACAACTCAACACCGAGCGGTCCGTAATCGTAACAGCCGTTTAATCCGCCATATATCTCAGAAGATTGAAATACAAATCCGCGCCGCTTTGCCAGCGACACGATTTTCTCCATTACTTTTTTTACCTCTTTCGTTTCTTTACTCAATGGTAGATCCTTTTACTGTTTCGGGTTCAGAGTTTTGAGTTTACAGTTTACAGTTGCCAGACCGGTCCATACAGTTATAAACCGGAAACTGAAAACCGGAAACCGGAAACTGTTTTTTTCACTGATGCATTAAAATTATTGTCAAGATTATTGCTCGATTATCGCGAATATGTATCGATACGGAATTCGTCCTGCTATCCTCGCG
>PWXV01000114.1 GCA_003568415.1 Ignavibacteriales bacterium | reverse complement strand
TCGGCCCGTGGAGTCACCGGTATCCGCACGAAGCAACACCGGGACCGGCAATCGGATTTTTGCAGGAATGCCTTCGCTGGTGGAATCACTGGTTGAAAGGTGTTGAAAATGACATCATGAAAGAACCGATGATACGCGTATGGATGCAGGATAGTGTCGGACCGGAAACGGATTACGAACACCGGCCGGGACGCTGGGTGGCTGAATATCAATGGCCGTCTCAATATATACACACAAAAGAATATAAACTCGCTCCGGGTGTACTGTATGAATCGGACAAGCCCCCTCCGGACAATCAACGGGAAATGACCGTGCAATCACCTCTCAGTGTCGGACTGTTTGCCGGCAAGTGGTACTCTACCGGAGCCGTTCCCGACTCACCGTATGATCAACGTGAAGAAGACGGCGGCTCGCTCGTCTTTGAAAGTGAACCGCTGAAAGAAACTATGGAAATAATGGGCGCTCCTATTGTTGAGCTCGAGGTAAGTTCCGACCGGCCCGTGGCTATGATTGCCGTTCGTCTATCCGATGTGGCACCGGACGACAAAGCAACAAGAGTTACCTATGGAATACTGAACCTGTGCCATCGCCACAACCATGAGCGTCCCGAACCGCTTCAGCCCGGGAAGAAAGAACATATCCGTATTATGCTCAATGATGTTGCACAGAATTTTCCTGCCGGCCACCGGATCAGAATTTCCGCATCAACATCCTACTGGCCGCTTGCCTGGGTGCCGCCATTGCCTGTCCGCCTAACGGTCAACCCCTCCAATAGCAAGCTGACGCTACCGGTACGTCCCCCCCGGCATGAAGAAGATGAACAATTACCTGCATTTGATGAAGCAGAAACTGCCGAAGAGATATCCCTTAAGACGAAACATCCGGAATACCGGAACTGGATAGTCAACAGGGATCTTCTGGATGATACATCGACGCTGCATGTTATAAACGATTCGGGCGAATTCCGGATCCGGGAAATCGACCTGGAGATGAAAAGCAGGACTGAAGAATGGTACCGGTTCAAACGGAATTGGTTCAACTCGGTGAATGGCGAGGTGCACAGCGTCCGTGGCCTGAAACGAAAAAAATGGAAAGTCGAAACGCACACCCGGACAAAGATAAGCTGCGATACCGAATACTTTTATATCAATGCAACGCTCGATGCATTCGAAAACGGGGACCGCATATTTTGCCGGACGTGGAACAAAAAAGTAAAAAGAATGCTTGTATAAATTTATCGCATCATCGATTCGTACAGCAGCTTTGAAATTCTGCGGATCATATCCTCGCCGGCTTGTTCATCGGTAAGATTTTTTGCTAAAATTACGGCGACATACGATCTGCCGTCAGGTAAAAATGCGATACCGGAATCATGCCGCACCCCGCTGATCGAACCCGTTTTGTGGGCAACGACGACATCCTCCGGGAGCGGTTCGGGAATCAGATCACCGTATTGTTGTTCGGTAAGTATAGCAATCATTTCTCCGGATGCCGACGATGAAACGACAGTACCGCGGGCAAGCTGCTCATAGACTACAAGCAGATCAAACGCGGAAAGGGTATTATTCAACCCCATATTGAACGCTTTCATATCCTCGACCCCGCGAAGGACGGATATATCCAACGCTCCCATTTCACGCATTGTTTTTGTTACATTTTCGGGACCGGCAAGTTCGATCAGTAAGTTTGTTGCAAGATTACCGCTTGCCGTGATCATGCTATGAACAAGCTGACGAACCGGTACCTGTTTCCCGAGGTAATTATACAGAGCTTCACCGCCGTCCCGATCAATGCTTAAGGAGTAGGTGCTGCCGTCAGCAATGCTGGTAAATTCATTCTTCACCTCGATTGAATCATCAAGTGAAAACATTCCTTCTTCTGCCTGCCTGAAAATTTCAATCATAACAGGTGTTTTCATCGTGCTTGCCGCGTGAAATATTTCATGCTCATTGATCAACACTTCTTTGGCGGGATTATCCATATCTCTGAATGCAATGGCAATGGTTCCATCGACGGATTGGACAATATCGAGAATTTTTCGCTCAAGATTATTTTGCTGAGCCATAGTGTGCAATCCGAGAAAGCAGAGGGTAAAGTAAAATACAATGTTACGCATCGGGCAGAATCGCCTTTGCATCTTTTCTTATATTCATCGTTATGATGAATGCCGCCACCCCGACTACGATGAAATACAGGAATGCCGTCAGGTATTCACCGAACAACAATTTCCCTATACCGAATAGAGCCATGTACACCATTATTACCCCTGATATCCAGCATATTGCGAGGTCTTTAAAATTGATCACCGGTTTTATGTGCGGCATTTTCTCTGCAATCGGTTTCCATAATCGTCCGCCCGGCTTAACGCGTTCATAAAATGAGGTTAATACTTTATCGTCCACCGGCTTTGTCAGAAAGGTTACAACCAGCCAGATGATAGTGGTACATCCGACAATATAGAATAATGTATACGGGAAACGAAGGTACATCTGGATGGCTGCATCGGGCGGTAATTGTGCAGACCATAGCAGGACGATCCCGTACAGAATAAACGGAGCGATCAAAGCTGTGATCTCACTCCACGCATTCACACGCCACCAGTACCAGCGGAGCAGCAATACCAGTCCCACTCCTCCGCTTGCGGTAATAATGAATTCCCACGCTGCAGTAATACGTTCCAACCGTGCAGTTACCAATAATGATAAAATCAAAATCACAATCGTTGCAACGCGGGATGCGAATACATAATGTTTTTCTCCCTTTCCGCGTACAATAAACCGCCGGTAAAAATCATTCACGGTGTAGGATGCCCCCCAGTTGAGATGCGTTGCGAGCGTCGACATATATGCGGCAAAAAACGCAGCGAGAAGCAGTCCGAGCAATCCCGCCGGCAAATAATCCCGCATCACCATAACAAAACCATCGCCTTTTTCACCGTGACCTAAATCCGGATACAGTACCAACGTGCACAAAGCAACAATAATCCAGGGCCAGGGCCGCACCGCATAGTGCGCAATGGTGAACCACAAAGTTGCATACAAAGAGTGCTTTTCATCCTTGGCAGAAAACATACGTTGTGCCACATATCCGCCGCCGCCCGGCTCCGCGCCCGGATACCAGGATGCCCACCATTGGACTGCAAGATGAGCAATAAATGCGGCAACCGATAAAGCAAGCACATCACCGGCAGTATTTCCCGTTCCGATCATCGGCGTAAATCGTAATGTTCCTTCGGGAAGTTTATCGATCAATCCGGACATTCCACCGACTTCGGGAAGGTTGACGACAACAATTGCAAGTATGATAGTACTTCCCATTGCAACGGTGAATTGAAGCATATCGGTGATTGCTATTCCCCATAATCCGGCAAGTGTTGAATAGATACCGACAAATGCCATAACACAGGCAACCCAGAGCAATGCAGCGCTGAAAGTAAATCCGAGTAATTCTACCGATTCAATTCCGAAAAAGGTAAGCCCCGGAAACATTACACGGATGATCTTTTCAAGTGCAAGATTTACCCACCCGATCACGATCATATTCATTACTAAACCGATATATAATGCCCGGAATCCCCGTAAGAACGCAGCAGGTTTACCCGAATAGCGAATTTCAATGAGCTCGACATCGGTCATTATTCCGGCCCGACGCCACAATTTTGCAAAGAAGAACACCGTCAACATACCGCCGATGAGCATATTCCACCAGAGCCAGTTACCCGCAATACCGTTCCGGGCAACGAGTTCGGTAACGGCAAGGGGTGTATCGGCTGCAAAGGTTGTCGCCACCATAGCTGTTCCGGCAATCCACCACGGAAAATTTCTTCCGGATATGAAAAAATCGCTCGTGCTGCGGCTCGCTCTGCGGGAGAGATATATTCCGATTGAAAGCAGAATAACGAAGTAAAATCCGATGATCAAATAATCAATGAGTACCAAGATTATCTCCTGTCAAATATATACGTATACAACAAACCGAACGTTATCGTAACGCCCGACCCGATTAATGTATACCAGGTCCATGCTATAGAGGTAAACAATATTACATACACCATCACAACGATGCCTGCAATAAAAGCGGGGATTGCATGCCGGAGCTGCGGTTTGGTGAACAATACGCCGAGGAAGAACGTGCCGAGCAATCCACCGTAGGTAAATGATGCGATGCTCAGCGCCAGCTCAACGACTGTCTGCGGACTTTGCATAAACACGATTGCCGAACCGACAAGCAACAGGCACCAGACCATCGTAATAAATCGTGATACGGCCACTTCATTATCTTGATTGATACCTTTCCAGTACGGAACCACATAATCATACATAGTTGCCGATGCAAGTGCGGAGATCGAACTGGACAACGTCGACATAGCCGCAGCAAATAATGCCGCGATGATTAACCCTGATAACCCGCTCGGCATCTCTTCAATTATAAACATCGGGAATATTTCATCGGAGGGAATATCAGCACCGCCGTAGAATACATATAACAATGTACCGAGGAATAAAAACAATCCGAACTGGAAGATGATAATACCACCGGTCAGAATAAGTGCACGGCGGCTTTTTTCAAGCGATCCGGCAGCAAGCAGACGCTGTACAATAAGCTGATCCACACCGTGCGAGGCCATTGATAAAAACGCACCGCCGATGATACTGGCTATAAATGTATACGGAGTGGAAAAGAATCCTGATAATCCACCTTCAAAAGAGAAGTTAAAGAGTTCGTATTTACCGGCTTCAGCCGCTCTTGAAATTGCAGCACTTAATCCTCCACCGATGTCGCCCGTCACGATAATGATAGCTGCCACTGCACCGCCGATGTATATAAAGAGCTGCACAACATCCATCCAGACGACGGCACGCAAACCGCCGATATACGTATACGACAACGACACAAGTGCAATAATTAAAATCGATCCGATGTAAATCCATTCGGTCGAAACGGTATCGGCAAGCATCGTGCCGCGAAGAATAAGGGCCAGCGGTATTGCCGTTGCAAACAACCGTACGCCGTCTGCCGCCAACCGGGTCAGCATAAACACACCCGAAGCGAGATTCTTCATCGTTGTTCCGAACCGGTTGGTAAGAAATGAATACGCCGTCGAAATCTCACCGCGGAAATAAGACGGCAATATCACATATGCCACGATGACCCTGCCGATAAAGTATCCCAGCGTAAGCTGCAGGAAATTCAGATTGGTCATATACGCAACGCCGGGAATGCTTATAAACGTAAGCGTGCTCGTCTCGGTCGCAACGATCGCAAAACAAACGGCCCACCATGGAATTTTTTTCCCGCCGAGGAAATAATCCTTGGTCGTCAGCTGCTTACCCGCAATACGAATACCGAAATAAGTGATACCGACTATATACGCTATCAGTATAATTATGTCGAGAGTAGAAAAGTTCATACACCGGTTAAATTTTAATGAATATTTTCTTCTTGTACAGTATCAGCATAAGTAAATACATTACCGTAACGAATACAATCGCAAAGGCGAGTGAACCGTTCATATAACCGAAGAGAGGTACAAATACAGAATTATAGATATATGCTTTTACAGGCATTGTTTCTCCGGCTGAAGTGACCTCGATTATGTTCAGCAGCCGTGCAAATATACCGGATAACACAAATACCGTGATTGCATTTGTGCCGTATACGAGAAACGGTTGGGTGAATTTTTTATATCCTTTCATATCGATAAAGTAATAGCAAAAGGCAAGACAGAGCAACGATAAACCGCCCATAAATACCACATAAGAACTTGTCCAGATGTTTTTATTTATTGGAAAGTATTCACCCCAGATAGCTCCGAGCAACAAGAGTGCATTGCCGGCAAGCAGCATTCCAAGAACGATATCCCGCGGCTCGCGTTTACTTCGCAGCCAGTGTCCGGTCAGAACGCCAAACAGTGTTGTAGAAATAGCGGGAATGGTACTGAACAATCCTTCCGGATCCCACGTTTCGGTTACCGCCCACATATGTCCTTCAAGAAAGAACCGGTCGAACCAGTGAGCGAAATTTTTACCCGGCTCAAGAACTCCTGCACCGATCTCCGGTACCGGATACAAGGCCATAAAACCCCAGTAAACAAACAACAAAATAACAGCCCAGGCCGCCTGCCATCGTATTCCTCCGGTAAGGAAGATCACCGATGCAAAGAAATAACAGAGAGCAATTCGTTGTAAGACACCCATTATTCGTATTTCACCAAAATTGAAATACGGAAATCCGTTCAGAAATAATCCGAGGGCAAAAATGATGAGCGTTCGTGTAATTACTTTCTTATACAGTTCCGATTTGGGGGCGTTCATTTCAAGCCGTTTCGAAAATGCATAGACGATTGCAACACCGACTATATATAAGAAGAAAGGAAAAATAACATCCGTAAAAGTAGCACCATGCCACGGTGCATGCCCGAGTTGACCGTAGACGTAACTCCAGCTTCCGGGGTTGTTGACAAGAATCATACCGAGAATTGTCGCTCCGCGAAAAACATCAAGAGAGATTAATCGTTTCATACCATCTGTTTCAATTAAGTATTCTTATTTCATTTGCTTTATCCGGTTTCAAAACAACGGTAACACTTTCATTGCCGAGTCTGTTAACAGCCGATACGGCAATTACCTCCGGTGGATGACGGGAATCATCACTCTTTATACGAAAACTATTTCTCCACCCCGGAACGATCTCTGTACGCCACTCTCTTCCGAATTTTGAACGGATTGCCCATAGCCAGATATCGTCATTATCCCTGGTAGCAAGTGTTAGAAGAACATCGTTTCCAAGAATCTCGGTTTGCACTTCAGGTTGAGACGGTGGCGTATTATCCAACCAGGGAGAAGAAGGGATAAGTGCCGGTTCCCGGTAGGATTCATCGTCAAGTCGTTGAATCAAATTATCACTGTTACGTATAAGTGAACGCATACTAAAATGAATATTGCCTTCTGAACCGCGCTGCAAACGGGTAAGATGAATTTGACGGATGATCTCCTCAGCCGGCCATACTACCTCTCCCCGATCTGCAACCCTGCTGGTAAAGTTACCGGGCCATAAATGCCGATTGAATATGTTCTCTTGCTGCCACCATTGTAATAGCACCGGATAACTTTGTGCTTTCTGATCCACAGGCCAGTAAAGCTGAGGACTAAAATAATCGATCCAACCTCTGTTCAGCCATAATTTAGCATCGGCATAAATTTCAGCGTACGCATCGAACCCTTCAATTTGTTCGGGATATCCCGGCCGCCAGATACCGAACGGACTGATGCCGAATTTCACATATGATTTTTCATTTTTAATCTCGTGATAGAGCCGCTGCACAAAGCGATCAACATTATTCCTCCGCCAGTCATCCCTGGAGAGCGGTTCTCCAAAAACATATTCGATATAATTTGCATAACTCAAACTGTCAGGGAAATCGATCAGTTTATCCAGTGAATCGCGCTCTTTATATGGGTAGAAATAATCGTCAATGTGCACACCATCGATATTATATCGACGGACCACATCAAGAATAACTTCGATCGAATGATCCTGTGCTTCCTGCATTCCGGGATCAAACCAGAGATGCCTGCCGTATTCTCTGACAATATCCGGGTTGGTATAATACACGTGTGTTGAATCAAGTTCGGATCGGGCTGTGGGATGTTTTGCCCTGAATGGATTGAACCATGCGTGGAGCTCGAGTCCCCGCCGGTGTGCTTCCTCAACGGCAAAGGCAAGCGGATCGTAAAACGGTTCCGGCGCTTTGCCCTGCTGACCGGTAAGGTATTCAGACCACGGCTCGATATCGGATTCATATAACGCATCCGCAGCAGGACGAATCTGAAATATAACCGCATTCATATTCAATGCTTCGACACGATCCAGCATTGCACGCAACTCAGCTTTCTGTTGTGCAACGGGCAACCCTGGCCTCGACGGCCAGTCAATATTTGCAACGGTTGCTATCCAAACGGCACGGAATTCACGCTCAACGGGAGGAACAACAACGGTTTCTATATCAACTGACGGACGAAACAATGCACAGCCATTAATGAGTAAAACCGCGGGAAATATAAGGATATAAAAACGACGAAAAATCATTATAGCTAACCACCGTTCTTTAATGCTTCACGAACAAAACCATTGGCTTGTTTCAAGCGTGCACGGGCTTCATCTGCATCGACATCGGCGAGGATCATCACAAGTGCAGTTTTCACATGGCCACCTGCCTGTTCAAGATATTTCATTGCCTCTTCATACTCTAATCCGGTCACGGTCATCACAACCCGCTTTGCCCGCTCTTCAAGCTTCTGGCTGTTCATCTGCAAATCAACCATCATATTTTCATAGATTTTTCCGAGGCGAACCATAGAAGTAGTTGTAATCATATTCAACACAAGCTTTTGCGCCGTACCGGATTTCATGCGGGTTGATCCCGCGAGTACTTCGGGGCCTACTTCAGGACAAATAGCTACATCGACATCGAGATCAAATTCCGCTCGTGGATTCGTGGTAACATACAATGTTTTTGCACCGAGTTCTTTGGCTTTTTTTATAGCTGCAACAACATACGGTGTCCGCCGGCTTGCCGCAATACCGCATACGACATCCTTATCTGTTATATTCATATCGACCATTGCTTGCTCACCTTCATCTGCACGATCTTCGGATCCTTCTTTCGCCCTGAAGACCGCATCACGACCTCCCGACATCACACCAACGATCATCTCGTGCGGAGTACCGAAAGTAGGCGGACACTCGGATGCATCGAGAATTCCAAGCCGGCCGCTCGTCCCGGCTCCGACGTAGATTAGACGTCCGCCGTTTTTAAATGCCTCAACCGCCACTTCAACTGCCTGTGCGATATAAGGTATCTCTTCTTCGACCGCGAGGGGCACTAATTTATCTTCATTATTGATGAGTTTAAGAATTTCTTCAGTAGATAATGTGTCGAGATTCATCGAGCGGGGATTGCGCTGTTCGGTGGATAACTTCGACAAATTTTCAAATAATTCTTTTGACATGATTTAATCCTGCATTGTATTTTCGTTCAGGAGGCGCAGTGCCATAGCAACTGCACCTTCTTCGGGTTTATATTTAGGGTTGCGAATGTCAGCATTCGGAATGTTCTGCCGGATCAGGTTTGAAACTACATCCGGATATATTGTATCTGATTGTAATACACCACCTATATATGCTATAGGGATAGTCTTCTGAAAAGCAAATTTCTTAATACCGCATTGCAGCATATCAACAAGTTCTGCTCCGCTTTCCTGTATTATTTCGAGTGCAGCCGGATCGTCATTACCGGCTGCACGGAACACAAGCGGTGCAACATTTGAAGGTGGAAATTTTTCTTTATAGATCTTATTGATCATCGATTCCTGTGACGTGATACCGGTATTTTCCGCTATAAGCTGCATCAGCAGTCCCGCTTCGGCACATCCATCTATTATTTTTGCTGCGTGTCGTAATGCACGTAATCCGATTGCGGTTCCGCTCCCGGGATCGCCTATAATGGGTCCCCAGCCACCTGACCGTTTAATTGTCCCGTCTACATCTCTTCCATAAATTATCGATCCGGTGCCGGCAATAATGATAATTCCCGGTTCGCCGCCATGTGCTGCTTCAAGCGCAATATCCGCATCACTGACAACATACAACGCTCCGGGTTTTTGAGACATCTCATCCCACTTATTTTGTATGGCATTATAGAGTCGTTCCTGATCGGCTTTCCGACCGGCTCCCGCAGTACCATAAACAACGGTTTGAACCGTATCGATTGATACGCCCGCTTGTGAAATTGCATCGGTAATGGCACCGGTTAGAGTTTCTGCACATTTTTCAGGACCATAGGTTTGAAGATTGGAGGGTCCAGCTTTCGATACGGAAATGATATTACCGTGAAGGTCAGCCAAACGTGCTACTGTAGATGTGCCACCGCCGTCTACACCAATTACATAAAGATTTTCAGTCATAATTTCTTATAAATCCAAATAGCGATGGAGTTTATAAGTTACGGAGAATTGCATTGAAAAGCAATTTGCCGGAATTGACTTTACTGCCCGGTGTACTTACATTACATTTTATAGTCTCCTTTTAATTTTCAATATCAGGCATACCGCTATGAAAAAACTTCTGTTTGTAATCTTATTACTCTTTATCTCGTGTGCCGAACCTCCGGCTGAACCGGTAAAAATCGGCGCTGAATTGCTGCTCGAAAAACATATTGAACTGCTGCAAGATAAAAACGTCGCCATTATCACCAACCATACCGGAATACTTCCCGACGGTCGTCATATTGTCAATGTATTTTACGATCACGAGGATATCAATTTGACCACACTGTTCGGACCCGAACACGGAATCTACGGCGATGCCGATCGTCCCGTCGAACACGGAAGAGATCCGGAAACCGGCCTCCCAGTATACTCTTTATACGGTGACATAAGAAAACCGACGCCTGAAATGCTCGAGGATGTCGATGTGATAGTGTTCGACATACAGGATGTCGGTGCCCGGTTTTACACATATATTACCACAATGAATAACGCAATGGAAGCCGCCGCGGAACTCGGAAAAGAATTCATTGTCCTCGATCGCCCCAATCCCATAACCGGCACCTACGTTGACGGCAATGTACTCGATCCGGAATTCCGCTCAACCGTTGGCATTCAGCCGATCCCCGTGGCACACGGTATGACCGTCGGCGAACTTGCAACAATGTTTAACGAAGAGGGCTGGCTTGAAAATGGTGTGAGAGCTGATCTCACCATAATACAAATGGAAGGATATGATCGTTCAATGTGGTTTGATGAAACGGGATTACCGTGGATTAAACCTTCACCGAATATGTTAACATTGAACACAGCGACTGTCTATACCGCAACATGCTTCCTCGAAGGAACAAATATCTCCGAAGGAAGAGGTACCGACCATCCATTCGAGTGGTTCGGTGCACCGTGGATAGACAGCCACAATCTTGTTAAAACACTCAACGGACATGAATTACCTGGTGTCGTCTTTCAACCGGTCTCCTATGTACCGGTAGACACAGTAGACGGTATTGAGATATACCCGCCGAAATTTATGGGCGACACCTGTCATGGCGCAGCTATGCGAATAACCGACCGGGATGCATTTCAACCGCTTCCCACGGGAGTGTATATTCTCTATACTCTTGCCTGGATCTACCCCGACATATTCGAATGGAGAGATGCAAGAATGGATAGATTATGGGGAACTGACCACGTTCGTAAAACCCTGCAAGAAGGTAATGATCCGGACGATGTTGTCGATAGCTGGCAAAACGATCTGAACCGGTTTATATCCCTGAGAGAAAATTATCTTTTATACTAATAAAATGGGCTTAAATCGTGTTTCCCGTTTTTTTCTCTTTTCTCAATAATTTTGTATCTTGAAAAGAGTAGATTGGAATTGAGCCGTACACGCCGAACATTCCGCTCAACTATGTACACCTGAAATGAAAAGGAAAACAAAAAAAATCAAATTATATGTCCGATAAATCTAAGAACAAAGTTACCTTCCGAAATCCCTGGAGCTGGGTTCCGACACTCTATTTTACCCAAGGTATACCTTATGTAATTGTAATGTTTGTGACGGTAGTGATGTACAGACGACTTGGTGTGTCAAATGCCGAGATTGCGTTGTACACCAGCTGGTTATACCTACCGTGGGTAATAAAGCCACTCTGGAGCCCGATTGTCGATCTTCTCAAGACTAAACGGTACTGGATCATTATTACGCAGTTGATTGTGGGCGCGGGACTTGCCAGCGTTGCACTCACAAT
>PWXV01000199.1 GCA_003568415.1 Ignavibacteriales bacterium | reverse complement strand
CGATTTCAAAAATTTACCTACCTTAATTTGAAGCCATTATCTATTCAATCCTCTGGCTGAATCATTGATTCAAATGAAAAAATTTTGTATATCTAAAAATAATTTATAAAAACAGTAGCAAGGTACACGTGTTATGCCGAAAATTGACCTGAAGAAGTTTGAGAAAAAAATCGTCGTCCGGAATATTCGTCCCGATGATTTTAAAGAGATCATTGAACTCCAGGTAATGTGTTTTCCAAACATGAAGCCATGGACAACTGATCAACTTGAACATCATCATCGAATATTTCCCGAAGGTCAAATTTGTGTCGAGTATGAAGGGAAGATCATCGGCTCAAGTTCAAGTCTGATCGTTGATTTTGACGATTATAGCGATCAACATACCTGGTCTGAAATAACAGACAACGGATACATTACCAATCATGATCCGGAAGGTTACAATCTTTATGGTATGGAGGTTATGGTGCATCCCGATTACCGGCAGATGAAAATCGGGCATAGGATTTATGAAGCCCGTAAACAACTTGCGCGGGAACTAAACCTTAAAAGCATCATTATCGGTGGCAGAATTCCAAACTTCCATAAATATGCCGATAAATTATCGGTTCGTGAATACATTGAGGAAGTGCTCGCTCAGAATATTTATGATCCTGTATTAACGTTTCAGGTGAAGAATGGATTTAATGTGATACGGGTACTTACGAATTACCTTCCCGGTGACAGAGAGTCGCATACATTTGCAATCCTAGCAGAGTGGAACAATGTTGAATATGAACCGCGAACGAAACGTCATTTTAAAACTTCGTTCCCGGTACGTATATGTGTTATTCAATATATGATGAGAAAAATATCCTCATTTAAAGAGTTTGCTGATGCATGCTCCTACTTTGCAGATGTTGCCGGTGGTTATGAATCCGATTTTGCGGTATTCCCGGAATTATTGACGGTACAGCTCTTATCATTTATCGAAGAGAAACGACCCGAACAGGCGATTCGTGAGCTTTCAAAGTATACTGACGATTATTTAAATTTATTTACCGATCTTGCAGTGAAGTCAAATGTGAATATTATCGGTGGTTCTCACATCGTTGAAGAAGACAATCGACTGTACAATATATCGTTTCTTTTCCGTCGTGACGGAACGATCGAGCGTCAGTATAAAATTCATATTACACCAAATGAACGGAGATGGTGGGGAATAGAGGCCGGTGAAAAAGTGCAGGTTTATGACACCGATTGTGGTAAAATAGCAATTCAGATTTGCTACGATATCGAATTCCCCGAAGTCGCCCGCATTGCAACGGAACGAGGTGCGCGGATAATTTTCGTACCATTCTGTACTGAAGATCGTCAGGGATATCTTCGTGTACGATATTGCGCCCAGGCACGGGCAATTGAAAATCAAATTTACACGGTAATTGCAGGTACGGTTGGCAATCTTCCGCACGTACAGAATATGGATATCCAATACGCCCAGTCGGGCATATATACACCCTCTGATTTTTCGTTTCCCCGGGATGGAATCGCCGACGAGTGCAATCCAAATGTTGAAACAGTCATAGTACAGGATGTTGATCTTGAGGTCTTGAAACGGCATAGACGGTCCGGTAGCGTCATACAATTGCGTGATCGTCGGAGTGACCTGTATGAGATAAAAATGCTGCGATGACCTGTCCTTGAGATGGAGCATTTTTTTTGCTATATTACATAGTTAATGTTGTTTTTATGATTATTATGAAAGGGTTGGATGTGAGAAAAGGATCAATAATAGCAGCGGCGGGATTAATCATTTTTTTGGGGTTTTTAGCGTGTGACGATCGGCAGACGTTTGAACCTCCTGAACCCATAGACAAATATGTCTACGGTAAAGTAACCGATGATGCCGGCAATCCGTTGAAAAATGTAACTGTTTCGATCTACGATAGCCGTGCTGATTTTGGAAGTGGAAATTATATTACGAGTCCGGTTACAAATGCTGAAGGTGAATGGTCTGATACAATTACCATCGATCAAAGTACCAACTTACGGTTGGTTTATTCGCATACAGGTTATCTGGATCTTATCGCAACTGCATTTTTGAGTATCGGTCCGCCTGATACCCTGAATATCGGAACCGCATCAATACCGCCTACTGACATGGATGATGAGTTCCGTGTTGTATTAACCTGGGGAAGTTCTCCATCTGATCTTGACGCGCATCTTACCGGGCCGAAAGGGAATGACGAGCGTTTTCACATTTACTGGAACAATAAAATCGGTCAAAGTGTCGATGGCGATATTGTCGCACGCCTGATAAGCGACCGCCGTGGAGGATATGGACCTGAAAGCATAGCTATCAAACAACTTCTTCCCGGCACCTACCGGTTCAGTGTTCACAATTATTCTGCAAATGAAGTTGAAGGTGATTCATCCCTTGTGGTACGATCGAATGCAAAAGTCCGTGTTTTCTCCGACGATGGAGTTGCATATGAATTCGATATTGCCGGAGAAGATGGACCCGATGAAAAAATTGGCAATACCTGGAGAGTGTTTGAAATTAATGGCGAAACAGGAACCATAACATATGTAAATCAGATTTTTGACGGCATTGGTTTTAGAGAAGACGATATGTTTAGATTTGATGAGTTAAAACATGATAGATTGACAATACCATAGAATATCTACGTATGATTGATCGATTGATTAACGATTTTTCCGGTTCTATCAAAGCGAAGAAAATAAAAAATATTATTGGTGATTTGCGCAATCATCATCCCGGATTGATTTTTTCTAAACCATATAACAGAGAAGCAGAGGAAACGCTGGTATCTGCTGATCTGGCTGAATTGTTTCAACCCGAACCCGTTAAAAATGAAAACTGTGCAAAAGCAGTGGTAAGCGGACTGCTGATCTGGAATGATTGTGAAAATGAAGCACACAAAATTGCACAGAATATATCTACACCAGAAGGAAGTTATTTTCACGCTATTATTCACCGTCGTGAACCTGATATGTTGAACTCAAACTACTGGTTCCGGAAAACAGGGGATCATCCTGTATTTTCACTGGTATATGATTATGTAACACAATATGCCCCCGAAAATATTCAACAATACCTGCTGACTCAAAATGGCTGGAATCCTGAGTTATTTAATGAATTGGTTGAAAAAACTCAAAATACGGGGCAACCCATCGAAAGAGATTTAATGAATATCCAGCACGCTGAGCTACTTTATCTCATCGCCCATTCGTACCGGCATACGATCGGTTCATAATCAATATTTCCATACTCACTAAAAACAACCATTTAAATCGGCAATTTTCATTGATTTCAGGCCGATTTTTTATTATATTTTAGTTTTATGAAATTTAATAAATGTGTAAAATTACTCAAATTTGGAACATTTTAAATTTCCGGTATCAGCATTTGAATCGGTCATCAATCCTGTCATTTATCAATCTCACGATCGTGATGGTTTTCTTCATGATTGGGGTGTTTACCCCTGTGAACACTGTCAAAGCCGATTCATCCTTCCTTATCGGTGGATTTCAAACCGCAACCGGACAGGATGCCGGTATCTTTACAGAAAGCCCGACCCGTCAAAAGATAGACCTTTCGGGTCTCTGGCAAGTCTCCGTCAATGGTGGTGCCTATGAGTCCATAGAAGTTCCCAGTGCCTATGATGGTGTTGGACAGTTTCACTATGAACGAACATTCACGATCCCTTCTGAAGTACTCGACGATGCCTCCTTCGAACTTGTTGCCTATGGGATAAATTATACTGCAGATATTACCATTAATGGTACTTCGGTTGGCAGCCAAAGTGGAGGGTATACGAGTTTTACTATACCGGTTTCGGCCGACATACTTCGGGAAGGTGAAAACATTATTCAAATATCTGTGAATAATTACCTCAGACCGCGTGATACTCTTCCTATTAAACCGCAAATGTGGACACCAAGGAATTATGGCGGAATCTTTCGTGATATTTATATTTTGAGAAAACCTGCTACCTCAATTATCGATAAACAAATTCACACAACTTTTCTCGATGGATATACCGTTGCAGAGATGGATGTTGATGTCTCTCTGCAAAGGCAAAATTATACATCGGTTGATCCGGATCCGGATATAGACGAAGAAGAGTTCGTCGAGGATACATATCAGGTTGCCGTAACAATTATTGACCGGATGCGGGGCATTACGCTTGCACAAAGCCAGAGAGTTTCAGTCGAGTTCGAAAATGCACGAACGGTACATGAAACAATTCGGGTAATAGCCCGAAATCCCCGCTTGTGGAGTCCGGGCCAACCCGATCTCTATACGGTTTCGATTATTGTATACAGAAACGGTGTAGAGTACGATATTAAAAACGTAATATATGGTTTCCGGGATATCGAAATTCGCGACGGCGCAATTTATCTAAACGGAGAACCGTTCCGCGCACGTGGAATAGTGTATCATGAATATCATCCCGACAGCGGTAACGCAATGAGTTATGAAAAACTCGAACGGGATGTTGCACTGATGAGTATTGCGAATATTAATTTTGTCCGCGTTGCATTTCATCCTCCGCATCCATACCTGCTGAATTTGTTTGATCGCTACGGGATACTATGTATGATCGAAATGCCCGCGGTTAATATTCCCGGTTCATTATTAAAGAATCCAGTATTTCGTGAAACTGCGAAATTCTATCTTGAGTCGATGATTAAACGTGATCGTCACCATCCTTCGATTTTTGCATGGGGGATCGGCGATAACCTGGAAATGCCGCACCAGGGAACGCAACAGTATGTACAGGATATACGTGAGTTTGTACAGTCAATGGATGAGAGGCCTGTTTATGCGGCATCGCAATTTCCGGCAAATGATATGACTACAGAATATCTTGATCTTGCAGTTATGAATTTCCCGCCGGGATTACGAAAGGGTGTACCTGAGTCTGTGAGAGAGTGGAAGGAACGTTATCCTGATAAACCGCTGTTAATTGGTAAACTAGGTTATTATGTAGAACCGGGTAATACACGTGGTTATAATGATCCGGCTTCGTACAATGCCCAGGCAAGATATTTATTGCAGATGATGCAAACGTTGCGCGAACATAACATCGATGGGGTATTAATAAATTCATTTACCGATTGGCGGGCAGAGCGGCCGATAATGGTCGTCCCTGATTCTGATTTTTTTCTGCACACAAGCGGAATTCTCAGCGCTGACAGGCAACAGCGAAAAGGATTTGAAGTGGTTCGGGCATTGTATCGGGGTGACCCGCCACCGACACTTACCGCCGGCGAATTGCCCAGTCGTACACCCTTTGAGTATATTGTCGGCGGATTTCTCGTCCTGATCGGATTTGCGTATATGTTGAATTCAAGCAGGCGATTCAGAGAAAATGTTAACAGGTCACTGCTGCGGCCATATAATTTTTATGCGGATGTCCGGGATCAAAGAGTTCTCTCCGGCTTTCATACCATTAATCTCGGCTTATTGATCTCACTGACGATGGGAATGATCTTTGCCAGTTTTATACAACATTATAGTCAAAATCAACTCGTCGATCATTTCTTTACTCATTTTTTAATTACCGATAGTGCTAAAACCTTACTGGCAAATTCTGTCAATAACACCTGGCAGATTATACTGATTATTGCTGCATTGTATCTTTTAATGATGGTGCTCATCTCCCTTGTTGTTAAGTTGTGTTCATTTTTTATCAAAACGCGGGTCTTATTATCACACTCGTTTGTTATTACGTTTTGGTCCGCGCTACCCCTTGTGGCATTTATACCGTTAGCGATGATATTATACAATGTTCTTGAAACGGAATTTTATGTTGCACCTGCACTCATATTAATCGGACTATTGATGTTGTGGGTTTTGTTCCGGCTATTAAAAGGTATTTCGATAATTTATGACGTAATTCCGTTCCGAGTTTATATATTAGGCATTTTTATTTTGATCTCATTCAATGGTATTATGTTGCTTATAAGCGAATATTTACAGGCAACATTTTCATATATCAGTTTTTTCATACATATGTTTGAGGGATTCCGGTTTTAAGGGTTTTATGTATTTATCAAAACTCGATTTATTTGGATTTAAATCTTTTGCTCATAAGGTACAGGTGACCTTCGATTCGGGTATGACTGCGATCGTCGGACCGAACGGGTGTGGTAAAACGAACATCGTTGATGCGATACGCTGGGTGCTGGGTGAACAAAGGTCCAGTACCCTCCGGAGTGATAAAATGGAAGATGTAATATTTAACGGTACTGAGCGGCGCAAACCGTTAAGTATGGCAGAGGTACAATTAACCATCGAAAATACAAAAGGCATCCTGCCGACTGAGTATTCCGAGGTTACCATTGGGCGTCGATTATACCGTTCCGGAGAAAGTGAGTATGTTCTTAACGGAACAGTGTGCCGGCTCAAAGATATTATCGATCTCTTTATGGATACCGGCATGGGAGCAAATGCATATTCGGTTATTGAGCTCAAGATGGTTGAAACCATTCTAAGCGATAAAGCCGACGAACGGCGACGTTTGTTTGAAGAAGCTGCCGGTGTTACGCGTTATAAACATCGCCGTAAAGAGGCGTACCGCCGTCTTGAACATGTGCAGTCCGATCTTATGCGTGTGAATGATATCATAAAAGAGGTGCAAAAGACGGTTAACTCACTTGAGCGACAGGCTAGGAAAGCAGAAGAACACAAAGAACTTGCAGATGAATTAAGAAAAATTGAGATCGGACTTATCGAACGTGAATATGCTGCTGCCGTGGCGCAACATACATCACTTGATGAAAAACTGAAAGTGGCACTCGATGATAAAAACCGTATAGACGAAGAATTAAAACGTCGTGAAGCATTACTTGAGGTCTTACGCGATGAGATGAGCAGTATAGAGTCGGGGTTGAATGCTGCGCTAAAAGAATATAACACCCTAAGGGACACAATCCATAAAACCGACGAGCAACGTATTATTGCCGTCGAACGGACAAAAACATTACGCGATAATATCAAACGGTATGAGCAAGAAAAGATCGGAGCCTACAATCAAATTCACCGCCTTGATGAAGCTAAATCCAAACACCGGAGGCAGATCGAGAAAATAGAGAGTGAGATCCAAACTGTGGATGCCGAGCTGAACGAAAAGCAGCGTGATCTAAAAGAGTTTGAAGAAGCACTTAATCAAAAGAAAAAGAATCTGCGCGCCGAACAAGACGGTGTAATAGAAATTGTTCGCAGCATCGGAGAAAGCAGGCGTGAACAGGAACGAAGTAAAGCCCGGATAGATAATTTAAAAGGTAGAATTGAGCGCGCCGATGAAGAAAATACTCACTATAAGAATGAGATTCAGGAAATAAATAAGAAAATCGATTCGGTTACCACAGAACATAAAGCATTTCGGGAAGAATTTGTTGAAGCTGAAATTAAACTATATCGAACGGAGAATCGCCGCCGCGAAGTTTTACAGGAACTCGATAGTCTCCGGGCCGGTCTCTATGAGACCAAAAGTTCGATAGAACGGGCTCAAACACGCTTACAATTTCTGAAAGGATTGATTGAATCTCATGACGGCATGACGGAAGGTGCCCAATATCTTCTGCAAAACCGCAAATGGTCGTCATCTTCAATCGAGGTAACTACCCTTGGTGAAATGATACGTACTGATTCCCGGTATAGGGTTGCCGTTGAAGCGGTACTTGGTGAAGCAGCCGGGTATATTGTGCTCGAATCCTCGGAAGATGCCGGCAAAGCGATCGAATTATTGAAACAGGATGGTAAAGGAAAAGCTACCTTTCTCTGTCTCGATCGCGTAAACACGAATGAATATTCAGATATATCAAGGCGAACAGCATTACCCGAAACCGCCCTCTCATGGGCAGCAGATGTCGTCGACATACCGGCACAGCTTGCGCCTGTAATGAATCTTATCTTACACGGAACAGTAATTGTCGATTCACTTGTTGACGGCAACGAACTGATCCGACAGCCGGGAGTACGGGAATGTGTAACACTTGATGGCGAGAAAATATCTGCCGACGGCATCTTACGGGGAGGAAGTACCCGCTCGGATGAAGGGCGCTCGATCAGCAAACGTCAGCAAATCGAAGAGCTGAACCGGGATCTTGCGGCACTTGATGAAACGCGTGATCACCTTGAGAGCGAGATACGGATAAAAAATGACGAGTTTCAGACGATCGATGTGAAAACCGAGAGCGAAACGGTAAAATCACTTGAAAAGAATATCACCACAATAGAAATACGGATTGCACAATTGCAATTTGAGAAAAAACGCGCCGAAGAAGCAATAGAACGAAATGAAGCCGAATCTCACAAGCTTCAAAAAGAAATTGATGAATTACAGGTAACGCTTCAGGAATTTCAACCTGAGCTTGAAGAACTTGAGCGAAAACGATCTGAAACCGAACATCGTGTCGGTATGATGTCGGAAGAGGTGGAATATCTTGAAAAAGAACGGAATCAACGCGCGGGCATTGTGAATCAGATATCCGTTCGAAAACTCGATAAGGTAAACGCACGAAGTAAGCTTGAACGTGAAATTGAATTTGCCGACTCAAAGATAACAGAACTCAATGATCTTATTGAACAGCGCACAGACGAAATAGCGCACGCTGAGGAGGAGCTGAAAACGGAGCGGCAAAAAATTACCGAGACAGAACACGAACTTGAGCATCTGAGAGGTGACCTGAAAGCTATTGAAGCCAGGCGGGAAGAAATTGAAAAAGAACACCATGCTAAACGTAACGAGGTGCAGAATATCACCGATGCAATACGGGATGATCGGCGTATCCGGGATGATTCGGTTTCAATTACCCATGAGCTTGAGATGAAATTGAATGAACTAAAACTCAAGATTGAATCTATGGAGCAACGTGCTGCGGAAGAGCTCGAGTTTACCCTTGAGCTAAAAACATTTCCGGATGATGACTCCTTCGATATAGCCGGCCCGCGTGAGAAAATCCACGAGATAAAAAACCGTCTGCGGAAACTTGGGAGCGTAAACTTTGCTGCGTTCGAAGAATATGAGAATGAATTAGAGCGATTGAAATTTCTTAAAAGTCAGAGTGAGGACCTGCTTGAATCGGAGAAAACACTGATCGAAACTATTGACGAGATCAATACCACAGCGCAGGAGAAATTTCTCGACACCTTTAAACAGATCCGCGAAAATTTTATAAAAACGTTTAAAAGTTTATTCGACGAAGGTGATGAGTGCGATCTGCGTATAGTTGATCCGGAAACGGAATCCGAAACATCGCCGAAAAATATAGATTTACTTGAAGCAAAGATTGAAATAATCGCTAAACCGCGTGGAAAGCGACCGACATCGATATCATTGCTTTCCGGCGGAGAAAAAACACTCACAGCGATTGCGCTTTTGTTCGCGATTTATCTGGTTAAACCGAGTCCGTTCTGTATTCTTGATGAAGTTGACGCACCGCTTGACGATTCAAACATCGACCGGTTTACCAATATGTTGGACCAGTTCAGTGATAATACGCAGTTTATTGTAGTTACACATAATAAACGTACGATGGAGGCCGCCGCTGCCCTCTATGGTGTGACAATGGAAGAAAGCGGTGTTTCAAAACTGGTATCGGTTCGGTTTAATGACTCAACAGCGGCAGTCAATTAATGATACGTTCTTTGAAAATATTTTGCGACTTTGACGGGACTGTCTGTAAAAGTGATGTACGGATGGTATTGTTTAAAACATTCGGTGGCGACGCAGTTCGCGATGCCGTTGCGTTATACCTGAAAGGTGAGATCAGCGGCGATGAATGTATCCGGCGTGAGTGTGCAGATGTAAACGATCTCGATGTTGATCGGTTTAACGCGCTGATTGATGAACAAGAGCTTGATGCAGGTTTCCCGGCTTTTGTTGCTTTTTGTGAGCAACATACTATTGAGGTCGAAATCCTGAGTGACGGATTCGATTATTATATTGACAGGATATTACGTAACTATAAGCTCGATTATTTGCCGGTATACGCAAACAAACTTCGGATTGAAAATAATATGTTGCTGCCGGAGTTTCCGTATAAGAACCCGCATTGTGAGCGTGCGGCAAATTGTAAAGGGACACACGTTTTAAATAATGCCGGAGATGATCAGTTACGTGTCATTGTCGGCGACGGAATTTCGGATCGCTGCGCAGCCGACTATGCAGACGTGGTGTTTGCAAAACGAAGATTAATACAATATTGCCGTGATTCCAATATAAGCTATTTTGAATTTTCGGATTTTCATGATGTCCGGAAACGAATAGAAGAATTATTAAAACGAAAACGTCTCAATCCGCGGCATCGGGCTGAAATTCGACGACGGGAAGCGTTTCGTATCGAAGCAAATGTATAATCACTATGAATAAAGCAGCTTCAGAGATTATGATTGTAGCGGGTGAGGCGTCAGGTGACCTGCATGGAAGTAACCTTGTAAAAGCGATGAAAAAGGTACGCCCCGAATTATCATTGTTCGGTATTGGAGGAGAACGGATGCGGGAGCAGGGGGTACAGATTATATATCACATAAATGAACTCTCGTTTATGGGGTTCAGCGAGGTGATACGGAATATCACAGTGATCCGGTCCGTTGAACGAACGATCAAAGCATTGCTTGACGCACGGAAGCCGAAAGTTGTAGTATTGATAGATTTTCCCGGTATGAATTTGCGGATTGCACGGTATGCAAAGGAACGGGGAATACCGGTCGTTTACTATATTGCACCGCAGGTGTGGGCCTGGGGAAAACATCGTCTGAAAAAAATGCGAAAATACGTTGATCATGCGCTGGTTATTTTACCGTTTGAACAACAATTTTTTCAGGAGCGCGATGTTGATGCAGAATTCGTCGGTCATCCGATTCTTGATCTCATTGAAATTACAAGTGAACGTGCGGAATTTTGCAGATCCTCAGGACTCGACCCGGATAAAACGATACTGGCGTTGTTTCCGGGAAGTCGTATGCGTGAGATTGTCAATCACGCAAGCGTGATGACACGAACTGCGCTTCGCCTGAAAGATGAATTCGATATACAACCGGCAATAGGTGTATCACCGAATTTACCGACTGAATCAATCAGAAGATTACTGCCGGCAGGAAGTGAAGATATTCCCCTCTTACAGGGTGAAACGTATAATCTTATGCAGCACGCCGAGATTGCGTACGTAAAATCAGGTACCGCAACACTGGAGGCTGCGTGCTTTAAAACACCGATGGTAGTTTTGTATAAAACGTCTGCATTTAATTTCTTTGTAGGCAGGATGATTGTTAACTTGAATCATTTTTCACTCGTTAACATCCTCGCGGGTGAGGAAGTAGTTAAGGAACTCAGTCAGGGTGACGTAAATGTACAGACCTTGTATCGGTACGGAAAAGAACTATTAGAGGATGAACAAAAACGAAATGCAATGAAAAACCGGCTCGCTTCAATTAAATCAATGCTCGGGGAACCGGGGGCATCCGGGCGGGCAGCAAACCGGGTGCTTGAAGTAGCCGGGTTGAACAGTCAGTAATTATATCTGATTGTTATGGGATATATTAAGAATCGGTTAGGGCCGTGGAAATTGAAATGTTTAGGGTGGACGTTCACCTCACTGGTCGGACTTGTTGCATCCACCTGGCGTGTCAGATTTATCGGTCGGGATTACATTAATTCACTGACCGAACAACAAAAGCCGTTTGTACTTTTATTCTGGCATGGTGATATGTTAATGGGATGGTATTTTCATAAATACCGGAAGTATAGTTCACTCGTTAGCCGGAGTAAGGACGGCGATTTGTTATCGGAGATTTTAAAACAATGGCAGTACAATGTTATCCGTGGCAGTAGTTCAAAAGGCGGAAAAGAAGCCAGGCAGGAAATGGAAAATTTAGTCCGGGCAGGCCATACGCTTGTGGTGACGCCTGACGGACCGCGGGGACCGAGATACGAAATGAAAATGGGTGCCTTACGAACTGCCCAAAAAACCGGTGTTCCGGTTGTTGCCGTAACATTTGAAGTGTCAAGTACAACACATTTACAGAGCTGGGATAAATTTACTGTTCCGCTGCCATTTTCGAAGGTTATCGTAAAATACCAGGCTCCTGAAATGATTGATCCCGATTTAAGCGGTGATGCACTTGATGCATATCGGGAAGATTTCCAGGAAAGAATGAAACCGGGTATAATTGGTGCATAATGGAAACTATTCAGCGATGGTTGCTTTATCCGTTCAGTTTCATATATGCATTAATAATGTTCCTGAGAAATTTGTTCTTTGACATTAAGATCATACAATCGAAAAAATTGTCGGTACCGGTAATATCGGTCGGTAATATTACAGCCGGCGGTACCGGTAAAACACCGGTTGTTGCTTTTATTGCAAAGATGTTACAAAACGATGGCTATAAGGTCGGGATTATCAGTCGCGGATACAGGCGTTCCTCGAAAGGATACGTTGTTGTTTCTGACGGTTCGGAAGTATTTGTAAATGCCGGTCGCGGCGGAGATGAACCCGTAATGCTTGCGCATAAAGTATCCGGTGCGGTCGTGGCTGTGCACGAAAAGCGATACCGTGGCGGTAAATTTTTAATCGAAGATTATGGTGTGAATGTTATCATCATGGATGATGGATTTCAACATCGGGCACTGCATCGTGATCTGGATATTGTGTTGATTAATGCATCGAAAACTGATCACCTGCGTGCTCACATCCCGGCAGGCAGATTACGCGAACGATTACAGTCATTGCAGCGGGCTGATATCGTTATCGTGACAAAGTACCGGGATGATGGTATGGTTAAATCCATTGAAAAGCTTGTTCACCGGTACACAAATGCTCCGGTCATCGGTTCGGAAATCATACCGGAAGATATTTTCGATGTAAGGCAGGGTAAAATCATTGCAATAAAAGATATTGCTACGAAAAAGGCGTTTCTTTTCTCGGGTATAGCACATCCCGGAGAATTTTATAAGACCGTTGATGATCTCGGCGTGACCATATCCGGTTATCATTGGTTTCCGGATCATCACAGCTTTAGTGAGCGTGATATCCATTATGTGCTGCAGGAGGCAAAACAACACAATGCTGATATTATTCTGACAACCGAAAAAGATGCAGTGCGTTTACGACAATATAAGCAATTATTTACCGAAGCTGTACCGCTGTATGCGGTTGCTATTGCATTTTCAGTTTCAAGCTATGATAAAAACGTTCTCGAGAATTATGTACACCGTACAATGAATAAAAATAAACGATCAATCACAATCAATTAGTCGGAGGTAAGAACACAATGGCGAAGAAAAAGTACGTATATTATTTTGGTGACGGAAAAGCAGAAGGTTCCGGTGAGATGCGCGGATTATTGGGAGGAAAAGGAGCCAACTTAATGGAAATGACCAATCTGAAGCTTCCTGTTCCACCGGGATTCACAATATCTACAGAAGTTTGTACATATTATTATGATAAAAAAAGAACATATCCCCGCGGACTTGAAAATGAAGTTAAGGCAGCATTGAAGAAGGTCGAAAAATCGATGAAGATGAAATTCGGAGACCCGAAAAATCCGCTGCTTGTGTCGGTCCGTTCCGGAGCACGCGCTTCGATGCCGGGTATGATGGATACAGTATTAAATCTTGGATTGAATGATGAAACCATTCAGGGCTTAATTGAAAAAACCGATAACCCGAGGTTTGCATACGATTCCTATCGCCGGTTTATCCATATGTATGGCGATGTTGTTATGGGTATGAAACCCGAAGATAAAAATGCTGCCGATCCGTTCGAGGAAATTCTGGATCGGAAAAAATGGACGCATGGATTGAAAACCGATGCCGAGTTAACGACAGAACATCTCAAAGAGTTAGTGCAGGAGTATAAAGAGGAAATTAAACGGCGTACCGGCCAGGATTTCCCCGAGGATCCAATGGAGCAATTGTGGGGATCAATCGGATCGGTGTTTAACTCGTGGATGAACGAACGTGCTGTTGCCTACCGGCGAATGTACGGAATTCCTCAATCGTGGGGAACGGCTGTTAATATTCAGGCGATGGTCTTCGGTAACATGGGTGAGGACAGCGGTACCGGCGTGGCATTCACCCGCGATCCCGCTACCGGAGAGAATAAATTCTACGGTGAATTTCTCATGAACGCACAAGGTGAAGATGTTGTAGCCGGTACACGAACACCGTTGCCAATCGAAGAGCTTGAAGCAATCGATCCAAAGGTCTATAAACAATTGCTTCAAATCAGAAAAAAACTTGAGCGTCATTATCGGGAGATGCAGGATGTGGAGTTTACAATCCAGGAAGGGAAACTCTATATGCTGCAAACCCGTGGAGGCAAACGAACCGGATTTGCTGCAATAAAAATTGCAGTGGATATGGTTGAAGAACGTCTGATCAAAAAAGAAGATGCGTTGATGCGGATAGAACCGGAACAGTTGAACCAGTTTTTGCGGCCAATATTTGATATGGAGCAGAAACGACAGGTCATCGAAGATGGTAAGCTCCTTGCAAAAGGATTAAATGCCGGTCCCGGTGCAGCCTGCGGTCGGATAGTCTTCCATGCATCCGATGCCGTCGATATGGCAAAGAGCGGAGATCCCGTGATCCTGACACGGGTAGAAACATCACCGGAAGATATCAAAGGAATGGAAGCGTCTGATGGTATTCTGACTGCACGGGGTGGAATGACCTCACACGCAGCTTTGGTTGCACGCCAGATGGGTAAGATCTGTGTTGCAGGATGCGGCGCGCTGGATATCAATTACCGTGAAGCAAAAATGGAGGTCAACGGTAAAACATTATTCCAGGGTGACTGGATATCGATTGATGGTACCACCGGCGAGGTTATGGAAGGGAAACTTGATACACGACCGTCTGAAGTGTTGCAGGTATTGCTCGACGAAACGATGAATCCGGATCAATCGGACGTCTATCAGAAATATGAATCGGTTATGCGTTGGGCCGATGAACAACGAAAACTGAGGATCAGAACCAATGCCGATCAACCGGATCAGGCGACGAATGCAATAAAGTTCGGTGCAGAAGGAATCGGGTTATGCCGGACGGAACATATGTTCTTTGGCGGCGAACGTATTACCGCAGTTCGCGAAATGATCCTTTCCGATACCGAGCAGGGACGGCGGAACGGTATTATGAAACTGCTTCCAATGCAGCGTGAGGACTTCATTGGTATATTCCGGGCTATGGACGGGTATCCCGTGACGATTCGTACACTCGATCCGCCATTACACGAGTTTCTACCCCATGAGGAAAAAGACATTACAGCAATGGCAGATTATATGCAGGTACCAGTTGAGAAGGTTAAACGAAGACTGGAAAGCCTGCACGAATTCAATCCGATGTTGGGACATCGTGGTTGTCGTCTCGGTGTAGTGTATCCTGAAATTACCGAAATGCAGGCACGCGCAATTCTTGAAGCTGCCTGTGAGGTAAAAAATGAGGGCATAAACGTATTACCGGAAATCATGATTCCGCTTGTAGCCCATCGTAATGAGCTCAAGAATCAACGAGAAGTTGTCGACCGTGTAGCGAATGAAGTGATGGAATCCTATGATATGAAAATCGACTACCTCGTTGGTACTATGATTGAGCTCCCCCGTGCTGCGTTAACTGCAGATGAAATTGCAGAACAGGCGGAGTTCTTCTCATACGGCACAAACGATCTGACACAAACGGTATTTGGATTGTCCCGTGACGATGCAGGCAATTTCCTCCAGTATTACTATGATCACAGTATACTCGAGAATGATCCGTTTGCGACAGTTGATATCGATAGTGTCGGTGAATTAATGAGAATCGGTACCGAAAAGGGACGCTCCGTAAAGCCGAAGCTAAAGGTAGGTATCTGTGGTGAGCATGGCGGAGATCCGAAATCGGTAGAGCTTTGTCATCGACTGAATTTCGACTACGTCAGTTGTTCACCGTTCAGAGTACCGATAGCCCGTCTTGCGGCAGCACGTGGTGTTATTCGTGAAAAGCTAGCCAAAAAAGAAGAACAGGCAGCAAAACGAAGAGAAGCGGCCCAAAAAGCAGCCGCAGCACGCAAGCGTACAAAGTCGGCAAAACGAGCTAAAAAAGGGACATCAGGACGAAAGAAATAAATAGCAATAAATCATCATATGAAACCGGAAACCGCTTATAACCGGTTTCCGGTTTCAATTGTATAATTATAAACTACATTTAGATTAAAGAAGGTGATACCAGTCAATGGCTAAGAGAAAATCTCAGGCATGGAAAACATCCGATCCAAACATAAACACGTTGGGTGATATTCACTCAATGAAATTATCGGATTTTAAATATCCGTTACCTAAAAACCTTATTGCAAAACATCCGGCTTCGCCGCGTGACAGTGCACGGTTGATGGTTTTAAATAGGGCTGATGAGAGTATTGATGAAAAGAAATTTACTGAAATAGTTGAATTCTTTGAAAAAGGTGATTGTCTTGTTGTTAACGATACCCGTGTTTTCCCGGCTCGATTGATCGGTAGAAAAGAAAAAACAAACGCCAGAATTGAAGTGTTTTTATTACGGGAATTAAATCCCGAAGAGCACATATGGGATGTCATTGTCGATCCGGCCAGGAAAGTGCGGATTGGAAATAAAACGTATTTTGATGATGGCAAGGTCTGGTGTGAAGTAATTGATAATACAACATCCCGGGGCCGAACGGTGCGCTTTCATTACGAAGGCGATTTTTATAAAGTTATCGAACGCATCGGTACTATGCCGTTACCGCCGTATATTAAGCGTGAAGCGACCGAAAAAGATAAGCAAACATATCAAACGGTGTATGCCGAAAATGTGGGATCGGTAGCTGCTCCGACTGCAGGTTTACACTTTACCAAACGGCTCTTGAATAGATTAAAAAGGAAGGGAGTAAAGATTGTTCCGATTACCTTGCATATAGGACTCGGAACATTCCGACCGGTTGAAGTAGAAGACCTGACGAAGCATAAGATGGATTCTGAATTTTATGAGATCCCGATGCAAACAGTCGAAACGGTAAATAAAACAATTGATTCGGGTAAATTAGTCTATGCGGCTGGAACCAGCGTAACCCGTGCCCTTGAAACAAATGTTACCACTACCGGACATCTAAAGCCCAACCGCGGCTGGACGGATAAGTTTATATTTCCACCGTATGAATTTAGAATTGTTGACCGGTTGATCACTAATTTTCACTTACCTGAATCAACCTTGTTGATGATGGTAGCAGCGTTTGCAAACCGCGATTTCATTATGCGGGCATATAAAAAGGCGATCAAAGAGAAATATCGTTTTTATTCATATGGCGATGCAATGTTAATTATTTAATGCGAGTACGATCAAAATGCGTATAACGGCGATTATTACCGGTGGAGGTACGGGCAAGCGATTTAATGACGATGTGCCGAAGCAATTTCACACATTACCCCGTCGGAAGACCAATGAACCGATAATCTGTTGGACGGCCCGACAATTTCAGGAGTGCTCGCTGGTTACCGATATTGTAATGTGTGTACCGTTCGAATACATTCCCCAGACAAAACGTCTGGTACGCCGGTTCAAAATAAAAAAAGTAATTTCTGTTATTGCAGGAGGTGAAACCAGAAGGGATTCAGTCCGCAATGCATTATGGTCTCTCGCACAAAATCCACCGGATGCGGTCCTGATCCATGATGCAGTTCGACCGTTCGTTGATAATGAACTCATAACGCGAGTGATAAGACGGCTAGATCGGTTCACAGCCGTGGTACCGGTGGTTGAGCCCTACGATACTGTCCGGCGAAAAGGTAAACGACTATCACTCGGCAGGCTGGAAGACAGGAATAATTTATTGATGATCCAAACTCCCCAGGCATTTAAATGGAGAGCAATTAACCAAATACTTCCAAAATGGAATCAAAATAAAACGGCGACAGATGATGCCTCAATTGCAATAGAACACGGGATCAGGGTAGGATATGTTGATGGGGCACCGAATAATTTCAAAATTACTTCTAAAGAAGACCTGATGCTTGCCCGCTCTTTTGCAAAAATGCTGACCAGCAAAACCAAATAACCATTTTTATTCAACTCCATCCAGTATAAGATCGATATTTCCATTTATATCAAGGCCTGTATGATAGCCGGTCCCCTGAAATATCGTTGTATTGTTCGGTGCCAGGCGCTCCAAATGAACTTCTGTAACTGCCTGGAGTGACTCTGCGGTGCGTTCCAGCATATCTGTCCGGTGTGGTGAATACAGAATACCGGTGGTTCCGCGTTGTGTTTTAATTGAAAGTCGATGGAGTTTATCCTCAATCGTCATCATCACGTAGTCTTTCATCAGCTTAAGCCCGGTAATTTTGGCACCTGTATATGTTGCAAACCGGAATAGTTTTCCTTTATATAAAAATCCGACGATAAATCCTCTGAATGAACTAAACAGCCAGGGTATTTTTGCGACCGAGGCTGTTAATGAAGTATTCGGCACATTGAAATGATTGCTTTGAATCCATATCCATGCTTCGGGAAATGATTTGCCCCAATCTTTTTCGATGTAACCTTTGCCACCGGTAAAATCTATTTTTTTTGAATCAATACTAAGTGATCCTTCGATAGTATGATCAAGACTTACAACTCCATGATTGCATTCCATAAAGGGAACATATGCATACCACCCCATGATACCGGGTGAACGCAATGTCACGGGCCAGGGCGACAGATTGGAAAATTGCAAAACGCCTTGAATTTTTTGATCCTCATTTGCAATATCCAGTATTATCTCGTCTTGCTTGAAGCGATTAGTTGCGATCTGTATGTCGAAAATATTGCGGGCAGAGGTGAATTCTTTTGTCGTATAACGGTGATAGTTTGTTTTACCCGTTTTCCCGTTCATAACCTGAATGAAGGCGTGTGCTGAAGTTCGTTTCCTGCCGAAAAATATACCGGGAATTATTGAATATACATGGTTGTCGTCCGGTGAAACAAGTTTAAAAAACCACCCTTCGAAAAAATTCTTTCTTTTCCCCTGGCCATGATAAACCGCAGGATTAAATAAATTACTAAAATGAGATTTAATCATTCCGGTTCAAGCCGCTGTTTTATTGTGTCATAATCAGGTATGAGACGGCTATAGTCTGCCGACAGCAAAGGAGATGAGATGAGAAAATCGGCTGAAGAACGGTTCGTAGCAACCGGTATATTCCAGACGACGGTGAGGCGTAATAATGCTTTAACATCCGGTTCATGGGGTTGTGGTTCGAGCGGATCCCAGAAAAATATGAGCATATCTATATCACCGTCAACTATATTTGCCCCTATTTGTTGATCTCCGCCGAGAGGACCGCTTTGAAATTTTTTTACCGGTATAGATAGTTCGCGCTCAAGCATCGTGCCGGTGGTGCCGGTTGCACTGAGGCGATGTTGTTCAAGTTTCTCTTTATTGTGCCGAACCCAATCCAATAATTCCTTTTTCTTATTATCATGGGCGATCAGAGCAATCGATTTCGTGTGTGGAACCGGCACCTCTTTATAGGTCATATACCTTTTTTAATTTTAATATCTGAATATAGCCTTTACCGGATGTTTGCCCGGTAAATCCTCTTGGTTAATTGTATAAACATTCCCTTTATTTTTCAGGGTATGTATCACAGCAGTATTTATCAACTCATCGTGTTCTGGTGTGGGTGAATCAACAATATATACTTCTTGTTTATCCGAATCAAATGTACCCCATAGTGATGCCGCTGCATCGAAGAATAATGAATCTATACGTTTGTTGTATGCAGCTTTAACTATCTCCTCGATAGCGTCGGATGTATAGCCGGTACCTTGTTTGTTATTATAAATTTCAATTGCATCGTCTATTTGTTTTCTGTATATCGATGATGCAATTTCCCATGCTATCCGGTGCAGCTCATCTTTCTTTATTTGTTTTGGACTACCGCTTATCCATTCATCGTTCAAATACGGATAGGCATTGATTTCGCGATACATACCGATGAGATAGTCTACTCCGGATAGAATCAACGGAAGATCGGTCCGGGTAACCGCTTCTGAAAATGCCTTTGCCACATCTCGAAGATATTGCTTGATAGTGTTTTTTACATCTTCTTCTCCCACGGCACCATGACTGAAAAACTGGGCTTCGCGCTTTCCGGATCTGCCGGGCGCTTCAGTGTGGAATGATAACCTCCGTTCGAATTCGACATCTGCATATGCATCTTTTATACTCGTCGGGAAATCCCCCAAATCGATTTCCTCCATTGTAAATCGTGTGCAATGATATAATTTTATATTATTTAGATCCAGGCTCAGTACATAATACTCTCCATTATCGGTGAGCAATTGCACCAGCGGTTTTATGTGAAACCGGCGTTTGACTGTCACACTCTCATCGACAGAAATCGGGAGATTGTAGTATGAAAATGTGTTCTTTCCTATAAATACAGCTAAACCATACTGTTGTTTTTGCCAGAACACCGTATCCTCAATAAGTCTTATCGCTGGTTCAAGGAATTCGTTGACTTCATTTACTTTTTTCCCGTTCTCCTTTAAAATGTTTTCTACCTTTTTTATCTGATTTTTAAAGACAACCGGATTCATTCGAGTTTCAGAACCGGTTTTTACTGTTGGCATATATATTGAGATAGACATGTCGTTTTCAAAATCAGCTAATGATTGTAAATCATTAAATGTCAGCATATTCATAGATTCCTCCATATCAAGGATTGCACAAAGTTTTCCCTATTACAACAAACTATATAGCAACGGGATATAGTTCCTGAAGTAGTAACCATTACCCGGTACCATGTATAGTGTTGGGTATCGCTACACCAAGTCCCTGTTCAATTAAAGTACCGGTTGAACCTGTAGCGAACAAAATATTTTTCTATTCTTGAATGATGCCGTTGTTATATGAGTTCATACCATACTTACACGACACGGGAAATAATTGTGTGCGTGTTGCATACTATATATGTTTCCCACCTAACTTTTATGTAACGTTGCTAACACCCGTGGTTCGGTCTATTTCTGGTTCTTTATATAATATTTACGGACGTATTCTTCAACCATCCGGTCGGTGTTATATTGAGGAATAAGGGTAGCCATTGCATTGCGCACGCGTTTCAGCCATTTCCTCGGGAGACCATTTCCTTCCCTGTTATAATACTCGGGTATCACCTGGTTTTCAAGGACATCATAGAGGTTTTCAGCATCTTGTTTATCCTGTTCTTCAACGGATTCCGGATGGCTGTCATCACCAATAGCCCAACCATTTTTACCATTGTACGCCTCACGCCACCAACCATCCATTATACTAACGTTGAGACCACCGTGAATTGCAGTTTTTTGACCGCTGGTACCACTGGCTTCGAGAGGACGCCGCGGGTTATTCAGCCAGATATCAGATCCCGATACCAGTAATCGGCCTGCATTGATATCATAATTTTCAAGAAATACCACTCTGCCGAATAATTCAGGGTCACGGGCAAACCCAACAAGTTGTTGAATGAATTTTTTACCCTGATCATCTCGAGGATGCGCCTTGCCGGCATAGATGATCTGAACCGGACGCTCCGGATTGAGTAATATTCTTTTTGCACGTTCGGGATCGCTGAAGAAAAGGGGAGCGCGTTTATAAGTTGCAAACCTTCGTGCAAACCCGATTGTTAAGGCATCGTTTGAAAGAACTTTATCAAACGTATCGCGTGGATTGCTTCCGTATCTCGCGCTTTGCTGTCGTAGACGCGTACGGACAAACTCAACTAATTCACGGCTCAATATATATCTCAGTGCCCATATCTCTTCGTCTGAAACATAGTTCGGGTCTTCAATGCGTTGCCAGAATTCGGGATCATCAAGATGTTCGGGCCAGTTTTTATCGAGAACATTTTGCCAGAATCGGTATGCCCTTGATGAAGTCCATCCGGGAACATGGACACCATTGGTAATATGACCGATTGGTATTTCATCAACTTTTTTTCTTGGAAACATATCGCGCCACATTTCACGACTTACTTTTCCGTGTAATTCACTGACACCATTAGTCGAGCGTGACATTTTCATTGCGAGCACGGTCATACAAAACGGTTCTTCCTTATTATCGGGATCAACACGACCGAGAGGCATGATCTCTGAAGCATCGTCCCAGCATTCAGTACAGAATTTTTGAAGCGTAAACCGGATAAGGTCCTCACTGAACCGGTCATGCCCCGCCGGAACAGGTGTATGAGTTGTAAAAACTGTATGCTCGCGTACCCATCGAATTGCCTCGGCGGATGTTTTACCTTCTTCCCGAACAAGCTCCCGGAGCAATTCAAGTGTGAGAAAGGCAGAGTGGCCTTCGTTCATATGATATACGGCGGGAGTAATTCCCATAGCACGCAACATCCGTACACCTCCTATACCAAGGACGATTTCTTGTGAAATACGGGTAGTTATATCACCGCCGTATACCTGTGAAGTCATCTCACGGTAATGTAACTCATTTTCCTCGCGGTTTGTGTCGAGCAAAATTAATGATACTCTGCCAAGGTTGATACGATAAGCCTGAAAGTAAACATCGCTATGGCCTATCTTAACTGATGCCACAATAGGTTCACCGCTTTCATTTGTCACGAGTTCAAGGGGAAGCTTTTTCGGATCAGTGTTCGGATATTCCTCTTGTTGCCAGCCGTCGGGTCCTATCTGTTGTTCAAAGTACCCCTGCCGGTAATATAAACTTACACCAACAAAGGGCACTCCCAGATCGCTTGCGGATTTTGTATGATCACCGGCAAGTATCCCGAGACCACCGGAATATATTGGCAAACTTTCGTGAAGACCGAATTCTGCACTAAAATATGCGACCGGTCCTTGTTGCACAAGTTCTTTTGCATGTTTGCTTGCCCAGGTATTTTTCTCAGTCATATATTTTTTATACTGATTAATAACATTCTGGGCGCGTTCCATTTGCAACGGGTCGAGCAAACGTGCCGCGAGTTCCTGATCCGATATCTCGTCGAACATTGCGATCACGTTATGATTAAAGCGAAAATATGTTTGTGGTGATAACTCACGAAAGAGGTCGCGTGCATCGACATTCCATGTCCACCATAAATTATATGCAATAGATTTTATTTCACGTGCGATTTCGGTGGCTTGCGCAAAAGTAATAGCCGCAAGTGGGCTCATAAGTCACTCCTACTTAGGTGATTCTGTCTAAATACAAACATTTTAATTATGTCAGTAGATTATGATAATAACAGTGGTAGTGAGGAAGGTTCCACATATTATTCCAACTTTACTCACAAGAGCAGTTTATTTGAACCCCGACAGGGGCCTGCCGGGGTTATTCATTTATGATATTTTCTTTACGTTCTTTGCTTGCAGGCCTTTTGGACCCTCTTCAACATCAAATTGTACCCGTTCTCCCTGATTGAGTGTTTTGTATCCATCAGCAATAATTGATTTATAATGGACAAAAACGTCTTCACCTGCTTCTCGTTGAATAAATCCGTAGCCTTTGGAAGCATTGAACCATTTTACGGTACCTTCTTCCATTAGGATTATCCTCCCCAAAGGAATCATATGATACGTACCCTTGTTTGCTTTTCGCTGTCAAATGCAGTTTTCCTATTACCGCGATGACGGTTGTGACTGCCTCCATTGGAACATTCTACGGAAAGTTTCTAATGGTTGTAGCAACAATTATTCCATACAAAAAGAGCAAAGTTCAGAGTACAGTTAGTTGTCTTTTTAATATAGCAGAATACTCATAAAACCGCAAGCGTTGACCTTCGATTTTGTGGTTGCAATAATTTAACCTGAAAAAAATTTTTGTGCAATTTCTGTGCCGATCTCTTCAAGATATTGGTGAGCGTTTTTCATTGAGTCTTCGTCGTTTTTTGCACGATTACGAATTATATAAAGTTGATGAATTTCTAAGTTTTTTGCTATAGTTTCCGGATCGTCCCTTGTTGCTCCGCACACAACGATCAATGGTACTTTCATTTTTCGTGTATGATGAGAAATCGATGAAACTACTTTTCCGTATTGTGTTTGTGAGTCGAGTTTCCCTTCACCGGTTATGACGAGTGACGCAGAGGCAACTGCAGATTGAAACCGGGTAAGCTCGTCGATAATATCAAACCCTGATTGCAACGAGGCATTCCCGTATGCCATAAGGAAAAGTGCGGCACCTCCTGCGGCGCCCGTGCCGGTGTGGTTATCAGCCGCGAAACCCGTGTCAGCCTCTATGCAGTTTGATAAGTGTTCGAGTCCTTGTGCAAGTATAGTAACCGCGTTTTCATCGGCACCTTTTTGCGGGCCATAAACAGCTGCTGCTCCTTCGGGGCCATTCAAGACGTTTTTAACATCCGACGCAATAACCCATTTTATTTTATTGAAAGACGGGTGAAGGTTAGTAGTATCAATCCGGGATACATTTTGTAATGTTCCGCCGACCGGTGTAAATTCTTTTCCATTTTTGTCAATAAACCTGAATCCTAAAGCAGCGGCAATACCGGTGCCACCGTCTACGGTTGCACTCCCACCGATGGTTAAAATAATTTCAGTGATATTGTTATCGAGTGCATCGCGTATGAGTTCGCCCGTGCCGAGCGTTGTAGTGTGGAGAGGATTTCTCTCTGTGGATTTCAGGAGCTCAAGACCGGATGCTTTTGCCAGTTCAATTATTGCTGTATTTCGATCATTCAGTAGTAAATATCGGCTATCAATGATCCGTTGAAGCGGGTCGTGGACTGCGCACTGCTGCCAACGACCACTCAGATGGTAATTGAGAATATCCGATGTTCCCTCACCGCCATCCGCCATTGGAAAAAGCATAACCTTACTATCAGATTTTATCGATTTGATGCCATTTAAAAGTGCTTGTGTTACATCGATTGCAGACAGGCAATCTTTAAATGAATCCGGACATAGTAAAATTGTCATAGCATTAGCTTCTATTTATCAAAAAATTTTTTCAACTTAAAAATATTTATTATATTACTACTTAGCAAGTACTCAAAGATATTTTCATTCCCAAGCATAAACAGTGGAAAGTGCTCATGTCTGGATACTGGTTATTAAAGACCGAACCCGAAGAATATTCATTTGATCAATTAGTTGCAGATCGACGAACGGTGTGGGATGGTGTCTCGAACAATCTGGCATTGAAATACCTGAGGAAAATGAAGATGGGAGATAAAGTGTTGGTTTATCATACGGGCAATGAGCGAGCAGTTGTCGGAATAGCGGAAGTCATGAGTAATCCCTATCCCGATCCGGATGCAGATGACGATAAGCAAGTTGTCATAAAAATAAAACCTATTCGAAAATTACCATATCCGGTACCCCTCGCCGATATAAAAGGAAACAAAACATTTAAAGATTTTGAGTTGGTTCGGATTTCCCGTCTGTCGGTTGTGCCGGTAAAAAAAATATACTGGAGCACCATATTAGGAATGGGTGGCTTATAAGGAGACTATGCATTTTTACAGAACCCTTCCGGATAATATGGTTGAAGTAAGAAGTTGGACGATCTATGATCTGATTGATGACTGGGTACTACATTCTCCAATAAGTCCCGGTCGTCAAATATTTTTCTATTTAATCAGCATAGCAGGAATTGCGGGTATCATGGTGTGGGTGACCATGCAAATGTCTCCATTCCCATCGTTGTCAATAGGATTATATGTTTTTATTCAGGTCGTTTTATTATTCAGCACCATTACAATTCACGAACTCTGCCATGCATTAGTAATCATGCATTACGGAGGTCGTCCTCGTTTTGGTGCAAAGTGGATGAAGGAACTTGGTCCGGTTGTATATGCCACAACCCGGGGTTTTCTAACGGTGCATGCATACAGGCGAATAGCAGCTGCGCCACTGATTATTATATCGCTGTTATGTGTAATCGGTCTGTTTTTCGGAATCGGTTGGTGGCTTATTGTACCTTTTGTATTTAATGCAATAGGGGCCGGCGGCGATTTACTCAGCTTGCGGGTTTTGAAACGATATCCGGAACATTATTTAATTAAGGATACCGAGGACGGATTTACCGCATTTAAAGGGACTGTCATAGAACACGTAAATTTTAATAGTAACTAATTGTTCATTATTGTATGAGAGAAATACTATGAAAAGAAGAACTTTTGTCATTAATACAACAGCACTCATCGCCGGCGGCTATTTCTTACCCCCTCATCCGCTTAATGCTTTCGTCGATACACACCGGGAAATATGTGAACAAACGTTTTCTATTGCAGCCGATAAAAATCTTGCACGATTACCGATAGGGGAAGTGGTATCTGAAATCGGTAAAATGTTTAAGGGGGCGCCATACGAAGCCCATACACTTGAAGAACCAGAGGAAGAGCGGCTGGTTATCAATCTTAAGGTGTTTGATTGTGTCACCCTGGTCGAGAATTCACTTGCGCTTGCCCGGTGTATTAAGAAAGGAACAACTGCATTTGATGATTACACACGGGAATTGCAGATGATTCGTTACCGCAACGGTGAAATTGACGGCTATCCCAGCAGATTACATTATTTCTCCGACTGGATTTATGATAATATTCAAAAAGGAATTGTTGAGGACGCGAATCAGGATATCGGTGGTGCCGAGCCATTTCGAAAAACTATAAACTTTATGTCTACCAACCGGGATAGTTATTGGCAGCTGGCAAATGATGAGTATTACCAGGCGATTCAGCGTCAGGAAGAGATTATTAACAAGCGAGAGTATACCTTCATCCCGAAGGGGAATGTACATATGTACGAAGAAAATCTGAAAGAAGGAGATATCCTTGCATTTACGACAAATATCCGTGGACTTGATATTCAACATACGGCTTTGGCAACAAAACGGAATGGAAATATTCACGTCCTCCACGCCCCCATGGCAGGAAGATCGGTTGAAGTAACCGATAAAAACCTGATGATGTATCTAACAATGAATGAGCGGATGACCGGTATTATGGTAGCACGTCCTAAAGAAGTTTAGTGTTAAAATATACGACGGTGTTAATCATCCATACCATCTTTACGGCGTAATTTTTTTAACTCACTTCGTTTTTTCTTTTCCTTTAACCGTTTTTCCCGTACCTGTACGGGAGGTGATGTCGATACGCGCCGGCGGCGGGTTTTTAGTGCTTCGGCAAGATTCTCCCGGAACCGTTCAATGGCAATTTCACGATTTTTAACCTGACTCCGTGTATCCTGCACTTCAATTCGTAAAATTCCTCCGGTTGAAATTCGATTCTTTAATTTCTTCACAATTCTTTCACGTTGTGAATCACTCAGGGAGGGTGAATTGTTTATATCAAATAAAAGCTCTACCTTGGTAGCGGCTTTATTTACGTGTTGACCTCCCGGACCACCACTCCGTGCGAATCGAAATCGAAGTTCATGCTCGGGAATTGAAAGTCGATTATGAATTTTAATTTTTTGTTCCATGCCTAACACAAAAAACCCGGCAGGTAAACTGAGACCGTGCCGGGTTTTGAATAGTAGAAAAAAATTTGTAATTACTCTATCGGTTGAGTCAAGTCAAATACAACGCGGAATCGTGGTTCATCATGTCTTTCTAAATAATACACGAACTCATTGGTTTCCGGATTGATCTCCATCATCCAGACAT
The DNA here is from genome assembly GCA_003568415.1 of Ignavibacteriales bacterium. Classification (GTDB taxonomy): domain Bacteria; phylum Bacteroidota; class Ignavibacteria; order T3Sed10-11; family T3Sed10-11; genus T3Sed10-11. The sequence goes on along the minus strand of PWXV01000199.1, from coordinate 10,569 downwards.
TTGTCTCGGCCTCAGGGATCATTTCCGCGGTGATATCATCAGCCGGAAAGTATTGTACTAAAACAGATCCCCGATCGTCTGCATATCCACCATAACCGTGGGCATCATCTTCACCGAGGTCTGCTTCAGTGCGCTCGTCACCTAAATGGTCGTGATACAGATGTAAACCTTCCTCGCGTTTTTCGATAACCCATGCCCCATGCCAGTAATCAACGTCGCGATATAACTCGATACGTATAATATCATCATCGCAGGATGAGAAATGTATCCGCAATTCGGTATCAACAAGCGGATGATCCGGGTCATCAGGGAAGACGGCCTCTCCACTAAACATCTGACCGCACATCTCAGTCATATTCTGGAAGAATGCATCGTGGGGATCTGCTTCAACGACCTCCTCGCGTTCGCATCCAAGGATAAAAATACCTGACAAAAGAACTATCAGAACAATTGCAATATGAGTGTTATTTTTCATACGTTCTTACCTTTCATTTGGTTAGTGGGGAACTACAGCGATACTATATACGTAAATTTTTTAAAATATTCAATATGGTTGATTATACGATGTATTTTCCGTTCTCCATGATCGTTTCTTCTTCACCTGACTCGTACTGGAGCCGGGCAATTTTCACGGTAATATCCGGTTGTAGTGATGGTACGTACACATAATCCATATGAATTACATTCTTTGGATTGTTAAATGATAGTGGGCCGGTAATGCCGCCGAAATGTTCACTGCGACCGAATGCGACGTGCAAACCGAGTTTCTCGTCCAGGAGTACACTGCCGACAGCATCTATGCCGAAACTGTCGAGTATTCCCAGTCCAAGCTCTGCGATATTTCCGTAAGCTGGTTCTTCCTTTAAAAAATTCTGTTGTTCCGCTGCTGTTTTACCTGCCCCTTCGATTTCATAGGTCCGGTTTTTATGGATATGAAATAATAAAAGATCATTTCCGAAACGAACAGGTAAAGTACCCGACGTACGACTCGGATCCTCTGTATTTTCCCCTTCATACGGCACAATGTAGGTTTCACCGGATGGTAGATTTCCGGCAGTACCTCTGTCGCGTATTAAACCTGAACTCGCGTGCGCTTTGCGGTGCCGGAGATCAAGGAATAATTCGTAGGTAGTACCATCTGCTGCAAGTTGTATAACAGCACCCTCCGCTTTGTCCAGTCGGTTTTTTAAAGTCATGACCCTCTCATGAACTTTCTGGTAATCAAGCCCCAGTGCAGGGATCATAGCACGGGAAAACCCCGGCATTGTTGCAGCCCTGAACGGGAATTTTTTCCCGAGCATTTTAAGCGGAGCAGTTGCCGAATATTCAGTCGGTACGAATAGTATTTGGTACTGTTCAAGAATGGTATCCCGTGCTACTTCCTCACCCATTGAAGAGAGCATACTCGCATTTACCGGCTCCTCGATGGTGTTAATTTTATAAAATGTGTCGGGAAGATCGGCGTTATTGCTCTCAGCATTTTCGTATAAGTAGAGATCAACAGCATCAAAGCTAAATTTGTTTCGAAGGTTTGAGATCTGTTGAAACCATTCATAGACAATACCGCGACGTTCCTGCCACATTTCGTGGTCGCTTCTGCGCTCATTCGGAACATCCGTTACGATTGCTAATTTTTTATCTGTTTCCTGCGGATTAAAAACAGATTTGATTAAGGTAAAGAGTTCTTCTTCGGAAAGTTTATTTTTCATAGCAGCATTACTCTATATTGGTTTTTGGTTGGATATTTACAAAAATAATGAACGCAGGATTGAAATTCAATGAAAATTGCTATTATTTACCACAATCACTACCTTATAGATGAATCCTTTATAAACTGTATGCATCTAACCGGATGAGAGAGATAAATACACTTATTAGTCAGATACTTGACGGTGATAAGCAGGCGTTCAGCGAATTGGTGCGACGGTATGAAAGCACCGTATTCAGTTTCGCATTCAAAGTGTGCCGCGATCGTGAAAAAGCGGAAGAAGCACTTCAGAATACGTTTGTAAATGTCTACCGGAAACTGCATCAATTTGACGGAAAATCTAAATTCAGTACCTGGTTGTACAGTATCGTGACGAATAACTGCTTTATGCAAAACCGTCAGCGGAAGATTGATGAAGCGTCGGTTCAGCTTGAAGATAGTCAAGAACAGGCCAATAGTACGACAGCGGGAACCCCGACACCGTTAGATACGATTATGTCTCAGGAACTACAGAAACAGCTTGATACGGCTATCCTGAAATTGCCCGTTGAATATCGGATTGTATTCATATTGCGTGATATCGAGGGGCTAACGGCTGCAGAGACGGCTCAGGTACTTGATATATCGGTACCCGCGGTGAAATCACGATTACACCGTGCACGGAAAGAACTACGTGAACAATTATCGGAGTATGTTGCATCATGAAAGAGCAGACAGTAACTTGTGAAGAGGTCCACGAGCATATTTGTGATAACCTCGATGAGGATATAAATTCGCCGAATTGCAGAGCAATTAAACTGCATCTTAATGAGTGCCCCGAATGTACATCCTACTTAAAAAGCTTAAAAACAACAATAGACCTCTATAGGGAATACCCATCCCCACGTCCATCAGGTTCAGCTAAACTGTCTATTGATGAAATAATCCGTAAAGGTCAATCCCCGGAATCCGGAAAATAAATTAGCCTTATAGTACCGGAATTTTCTGAATCCTTTCCCAAAAGCGTGCATCTAATATAATGAATGTAAAAAACAGGAATATATAAGTAGTATTTAGAAGGATAAAATGACTGAAAAAAAAGCAACTGTTGTGCAGATTAAAGGAAATACCTATGCGGCAAAATCTGATTCGAATCACTGGGTAATAATGGATACAAAACCAAAAGCCGGCGGACACGGAGCAGGTGCAAGTCCGAAGGAACTGTTATTGTTTGCTGTCGGCGGATGTACTTCCAGTGATGTTGTTTCAATTTTGCAGAAAAAGCGGATTGATGTAAAACATTATGAGATTCATCTCCGTGCAAAAGAACGCGATGAACATCCACGGATTTTTACGGAAGTTCATATGGAGTATGTTTTTTACGGTGATGATCTGAATGAAAGAGATATTGAAAAAGCAATTGAATTATCAATAACAAAATACTGCGGTGTTTCAGCGATGGTAGAGCCGACGGTCAAATTATCCCATTCATACAGGATTGAACCGGCGGATCGTATAAAGGAAACAGTCGAACAAACCGCAGATAGTAATAACTGAAAGGAGTTATAATATGAGTAAGAATGTATTTGAAGGTACAGATGCAACCTTTCAAAATGAAGTGCTTGAGTCCAATATACCTGTCCTTGTAGATTTCTGGGCGCCATGGTGCGGACCGTGTCGTATAGTCGCCCCTGTAATTGAAGAACTGGCACAGGAATATGAAGGTAAATTCAAGTTTGTGAAAGTGAATACCGATGAGAATGGTCAAACTGCCGCCCGTTACGGAATTATGAGCATTCCAACACTTGGTATCTTTAAAGACGGCGAGCTGGTAGATGCGGTGATCGGTGCTGTCCCGAAAAAGATGCTGGCTGGGAAACTCGAAGAGCATCTTCAGACGGTAAACAATTAATAAGGATTCTATTATGAATGATGTACAAGAGCCAAAACCTAAATATAAAACATTTACATATCAAACCAATTTAAAATGGATTGAAGAGCGTGCAGGCATGATACATTCAGAGGGCAAGCCGGATTTCAGGGTTGCAAGTCCTCCTGAATTTAAGGGAGAAGAAGGGGTATGGACACCGGAAGACCTCTTCGTTGCGGCGGTTGAGGCATGCACAATGACTACATTTCTGGCGTTTGCTTATCGTAAGCAATTACCGTTTATATCGTACGAAAGTAAAGCAGAGGGAAAGCTGGAGTTTGTTGACGGTAGTTACAGATTTACCCATGTCGTACTGAAACCTGAAATAACGGTAGAATCGGAAGAGGCGGTGGAGCAAGCAAAAGAAATAGTGCACAGTGCACATGAGAAATGTTTGATCGCAAATTCTATTAAAGCGAGTGTTGATGTAGAACCTGAAATACGCGTACAGTAGATGTATGAGCGGGGCTGTCCAAAAAGTCCCGGCTACATGTCATCGGCAGCGAAGCGAAAGATTGTATTGCCGATTTTAAACGAGATTCTTCTTGTACTAAGACTGATCAGAATGACAGTAGTCCCGATCAACATTTTGGACAGCTTCGAAGCTCATAGATTGTTAGATTTTACTTACCTTAAGCATATTAGTTTTTCCCATTATCCGCATAGGCATACCTGCTGTATATACAACATAGTTTCCTTTCTTCACTAATTTGGAATCTGAAATTTCGTGTTCAATATTTTCAAGGGTAGTATCGGTATCGGTCAATCGAGAGATTAAAATTGAACGTACTCCCCATACAAGATTTAACCGGCGTGCTGTTTCTTGATTTGCCGTCACTGCCATAATTATTGCCCGGGGACGATACTTTGCCAGTATTCGTGCGGTTGTACCTCCGTGCGTCACCGGGACAATTGCAGCCGCCCCGACCTGCTCAGATAATACGCAGGCAGCTCTGCCGATTGCTTCGGCAGCAAGTTCGCTTTGCAATTCACGATGCTGTCTATAGCTGAATTTCAATGCATCTTCCACCTTATTTACAACGTTTGACATAGTTTGAACGGCAGCTACCGGAAATTTTCCGATGGAAGTTTCACCACTTAACATAACAGCATCGGTGCCATCGAGGACGGCATTTGCGACGTCACTTGTTTCGGCACGGGTAGCTGTCGGGTTACTGATCATTGATTCCAGCATCTGTGTAGCGGTGATTACCGGTTTACCGATTCGATTACATTTGTTTATAATCATTTTCTGAATGAGCGGCACATCCTCACTCGGCACTTCAACACCGAGATCGCCACGTGCTACCATAATTGCATCCGCTTCCCGTATAACATCTTCAATTTCATCGACAGCTTCACTCTTTTCAATCTTTGCAATGATCGGTACTACTTTCCCGTATTGTGTCATAGCTCGCCTTAGCTGGCGAATATCATTGGGTGACCGAACAAATGAAAGCGCTACATAATCTACACCGAGAGCTAAACCTAATTTCAGGTCTTCTCGGTCTTTCCTGGTCAGTGATGGCGAACTGATAGAAACACCCGGCAAGTTAATTCCTTTATTTGGTCTCAGTATGCCTCCGTTTGTAATTCTGCATAGTACTTCATTCCCCTCAATTCGTTCTACTACTAATCGAATCAATCCGTCATCGAGAAGGATAGTACTATTCTTTTTGACATCCTTCGGTAAATTTTTATAGGTAGTCGGAATAACCTCAGGAGTTCCTTTAATGTTTTTTGTTGTTATCCGGATCTTATTTCCTTTTCGTAGCATTATTTCAGGTTCCGCCAAATTGCCAACACGGATCTTCGGGCCCTGGAGATCTTGTATGATGGGGATATGGGTGTGAAGTTTCTCCGAAACCTTTTTGATATTTTTTACCATTTTTATATGGCCTTCGTGCGAACCGTGTGAAAAATTAAGCCGTGCTGCACTCATCCCTTCTTTGATCAATTTTTTTAACATCGCAGGTGTTTCTGTTGCGGGTCCGATAGTGCATACGATTTTTGTGCGCGTAAAGGTGATTTTTTTGGATTTCTTCAATCGTTTTTTCCCTCCGATTTAATTGATCTGAGATTGTTGACTATTTCCGGTAAGATCGCTCCCGTTTTACCGAGAATAGTTACATCGGCGATATCTGAAAGGGGAGTAGTTTCGGGATTAATTTCAATAAGAAATGCCCCGGCATATTTTGCAAGCTGCGGGATAGATGCTGCCGGATATACAATTGCAGATGTCCCGAGCGAGAAGAACACATCCGACCGTTGAGCAGCTTCCTCTGATGCTGTGAATTCATCCTGCGGTAAATATTCACCGAACCACACGACATCGGGACGAACAAGTCCACCACATTTTGAACATTTCGGTGGCAGTTCACCTGCCAGGATTGCATCGTCTGTGTAATTTTCACCGCATTTGATACAATAATTTCGTTCTATGTTGCCATGGAGTTCGTGTACCCGTGTACTGCCTGCCCGGCGGTGCAGGTTATCGATATTTTGTGTGACAATTATTACTTCATCGACAAGTTCTTCAAGTTCTGCAAGGGCACGATGACCGGGATTCGGTTGTGCCTCGTGGATTATTTTTTTCCGTGCCGAATACCATTCCCACACAAGATCAGGATTTTTCATAAATGCATTAAAATTTGCAAGCTCCTCAGGTTTAAACTTCGTCCACAATCCCTCGTCTCCCCGAAATGTAGGTATATTACTTTCGGCAGATATCCCGGCACCGGTAAAAGCTCCGACAGTTCGTGCCTGTTTTAATTTTTCGTTGACAATATCAGGTATAGTTTCAGTGACCATGGTTATGCCTCAGTTTTATTCTGGAAGTATGTGCATCCGTTTGTATTCTAAACCGGGTTCTTGAAAAAGCGATGTAGTTTTATACCGGCCATCAAGCCATAATTGAGTTTGATCTTTATAATGTCGATGGAGTGGTTGGCCCGATTGCCCGGTCGGTATAACGGTGTATGCAATCGCCGGGTCATCCATATCTACAATGAATCGCATCGAAGCACCGACAATTGTTTCATATGGATCAAATAAAAAATACTCACCCTTATTAACTGTGGTGGCAGAGCCACCGACCGGAAAAGGACCGATATTGACTACTCTATCGATGGGAGAATGATTCCCAAAGATGTGTTCAAAGGTAACAGTGTGGATTGCGCCCCATCGCCAGGTGCGCATATCATCGCCAAGTTTTTCCCGCAAATATTGTAGAGCATCATCAAGACTCTTTCTGATCACCTCATCGCGATTTTCACGTCGCCTCGTCGCAGGGTTCTCAAACCACTCTGAATCCGGAGTGGTTAATAATTCACTGAGTGCTCTGGTCGGGATATTGCCTAGTGAAATGTATTCAGTGAAAAGTGCTTCGCCCATACGCGGCTCGAAAGTATTGGTTATCATTTTCATCCAGAAGACATTGAAAATTGCAGTTGGAACATCCTCAACTCCAAAATAAAAATCCCAGTTTCTGAAGTAACTCAGTGTCCGGCTGATGTCATCATCATCAATTGTTATATCCTCATATGCCTGCAGGATATATGGGACAATATCACGGGCGTGATGTGAAATATAATCGTTTTGCATTCTTTGAAAATCGCTTACAAGGAAAGTCTGATTGTCTTCGAGCATTTCGAGTATTCGTTGTATTCGTGACGGGTGTTCCCACAGCGAGCCTATATAATGAGGATAGGTATCGTCAATAATCTTATTATTTGCATTCGCTATAATACCATTCGGCGGATTATAAAGCTCCGGTAGTTCATCAAAGGGAACATAACCCGTCCAATCATACTGGCTATCCCATCCGGCAAACGGCAGTATCGGGTTGCCGTGAGGGCGAACAGGTAAACGGGCGGCCGCAAAATATCCGATATTACCTGCTGTATCAGCATAGATAAAATTCTGACCCGGTGCCGAAAAATTACGTAGGCTTTCACGGAATTGTTGGTATGTGGTCGCTTTGTTTACACCATAGAGTGCTTCCAGTTCATTCGTTACCTCGAATCCGGTCCAGCGCATGCTGACCGGCTGATCCTCCCATTTCCCGGGTTCGACACCAAGCACCGATTGCACCAGCGGTCCACGATGTGTTGAGTAAATATTTAGCGTCACCGGACTTTCATCTTTAATAAATATTTCCTCCTGCCGTAACTGCAGATCAATCCATTCGTTATCGAGCCGGTAACGGGGTGTTGCTGATGTATCGATATCTTCCAAATAAAAATCGGCGTCATCTGCCATTACATTGGTTAATCCCCAGGCGATTGCGTTGTTCCTTCCTATCACCACTACGGGTGCACCGGGAAGCGTCATCCCACCAACTGTAAGATCATTACCTGCATGCATGCTTAATTCATACCAACGGGAAGGAGCCGCTAAACCGAGGTGAGGGTCGTTTGCAAGCATCGGTTTTCCGCTTGCGGTATGCTTACCGCTTACAACCCAGCTATTACTGCCAATGTGTGTTCCCTGAATCCCGGCAAGAGTACGATACTTCGAATCAATTTTCCGTATTTCACGCATTGCTTCTGTGAACCTCCTGTCGCGGAGTTCTTCAGGTATTGTCAGAGGAGCATCGGGAGGATATCCGGGGATCGCTTCTATTGCAAGCTCAAAATCGACCTGTTCGACTACCTGTCCCAATGCAATATTTGTACGCCAGGATAGATTCAATTCCCAGGCCATTAACTTTCCGATAATTAAACTATGCGCAGGTTCCCACGGCTCCGGTTCATACTGAAGTATATCGAATTCGACCGGATATTTTCCTTTTGTTGATTCAATCACGTAATTGACACCTGCAGCATATCTTTCAAGAATATTCTTAAATTCATCGGGTATTTCTTCAAGCGTCTCGTTAATGATGTTTTCAAAACCGAGTGTCCTGAATAATTTATCGATATCAAGTACATCTCTTCCTAAAATTTCTGCAAGTTGTCCCAGGCCGGCGCGTCTGGTTATTTCCATCTGCCATAACCGGTCTTGTGCGTGTGCGACCCCGACGGCAAAATATGCATCGTCTTCAGTTGCAGCTTCAATGCGCGGCACGCCGTATTCGTCGCGATAGATCGAAATCGGTTGACTTATTTGTGTGCTCGTATAAGACGCTTCGTAATCGGGAAATGACCGGGTAATTAGATGTCTGACGAATAAAAATCCGGCTATCAGAACGACAATAAGCGTGCCGGTTATTCCAATAAATATTCTCTTTTTAGAAAACATAGTAATTCTCTGGATGAAAGATAATGCTGAAATTTCAATTTACTGAAAAGCAGTGAGGTATTCAAGATAATAGGAGGTAGGAAACAGTTCAATACGGGCACCGGATTTATATCCGATGCCCGTTCGTTATAGTAGCTTAAAACCTGTAACGGAAAGAGAAAGTAACAGAATTTTTCGTGATATCTTCATTCACAATGCGGGTAACCGGCTGCCATCGGTTCTGATTCTCGTTCCATATATCGTAATCATAGATAGTAAGATCCGATTCCCAGAAACCTCGTGTTATTGCAAGGTCCAAATAAATTGCATCCTGGACCCGAACACCGATACCTCCGGTTAAATATTTACGGTTAAGTTCCGACGGAGCGTCTTTATAGGGTGTTGGTTGATAAATGAATCCGCCGCGGACGGCAAGCGGGATGATAGGGAGGTTAAATTCTGCTCCTGTGCGTAAATTGGTTGTCGGTTCTAATCTTTCACGTATCGTTCGGTTTATCGCCATTACTTCACTTGGTGCATTTCGAAATTCAAGCTGCGTCCAATCCTGATAGTCTACAGCTGCCGATACGGTTAACCCAACCAAACTCACTGCCGCCCCCACACCGAATTTCCATGGTGTAGAGACATCGTAATCAATAAATGCGTCGAATTCATCTTCATAGGAGTTAAATCCGTCTTCATCCGGAGTTGTAAATCTACTTTGTCCAAAGGTTGTGTAATCTTCTTCAATAGAATATCGTGTCGGTGTTTGAATGGTTGCTCCGAACCTTATAATATTGCCGGCTTTAAATAATCCGCCAAAGATAGCATTGAATCCTGATATCCGTGCATCGATGTTATCCTCGACGAACAGATATTCAAGGTCATCCGGAAATGTATCATACACGTTGAATATATCTACTTCTTCGAACGTAAATGTATGACGATAACTACCTGAAATTAAATTGAGCGTCGTGCCGAGAAAGAAGTTAGGTACAACCTCGATACCGCCGGAAAAACTCCAGTTATTTATCGAACCGAATTCCTCCTGGGTACCATATTGTTGAAGATCACCCATAAAGGGAGTAGCTCCGGTTTCATCTGATAAGAATAAGAAATAAGACATTTCATCTCTGCTTAAGAAGAGGTCGGGAATGATCGAGTCGGATTCATTGAATCCGTCGAACGAACTAACCTGGGTTAAATCATTTACCCTGTTATAACCGATCGCAAACGTCAAACTTCCCTGGATAGTCGGTACGGGGATAACAATTCCGAGATTATCTAAATTCGTTTTAGAAGCTCTGTAGTCGTTCGTTGATCCGAGATAGAATGCGTCGTTGCGGAAATTTGTGTGACGCAGTCCGCCTGAGATTTCAAACTGCCTCATTTGTGCAAGACCGGCAGGATTATAAAATGTTGCACTGAAGTCATCGGCAACTGCAAGATATGCGGTACCCATTGAGAGTGAACGGGCACCACTTCCGAGCATCCCGTAATCAAGACGTAACGCATCCTCGAGAAATTGTGCTTCTAATTTGGGCATTATTAGCAGTACCAGGAGGGTCGTCCCGATTATCAATCTTTTCATAGATTTATATTTTTTCATAGCATCACTCTTCTTCTGTTCATTGACGTATTCTTACAAAACCGCCCTGCCAAAATAGTATCGACAGGGCGGGAGGTGTTTATTGAAGCGAAATCGATTTACTTAATAATTTATTTTATTTAT
>PWXV01000218.1 GCA_003568415.1 Ignavibacteriales bacterium | reverse complement strand
TAAAAACCAGGGACATAAATCTGAACAGCCGGAAGAGTACATGTACCAGGCATCTATACGGCTCCAGAATCCAGCTGCAGAATTATCTGACGAGGATTTGGTGCGCCAATTTCAAGACGGGAATAAAGATGCTTTTCGTTTACTGGTAGAGCGGAATCAGGATAAAGTACGTTCAATTATCATATATATGATGAACCGGGATGACCTGGTGGATGATGTTGCACAGGATGTTTTTATAAAAGTGTATAATGCTCTTGACAAATTCCGTTTGGATTCAAAATTTTATACCTGGATATATCGAATAACTGTCAACAAATGCCGCGATGAATTGCGCAAATTAAAGTGGAAACAATTTGTTTCATTGAATGGTACGACAAATAAAACCGTTGTTAATAATGACGAACTTACGACAGAACAAGAGCATAATGAATTTAAGGATGCCGTGCGTAATGCATTGCAAAAATTACCGGCTAAGTATCGGGAAATAATTATCTTAAAGGATCTTGAGGATTATACCTACGACGAAATAGCCGAAATATTAGAATGTGAAACCGGAACCGTAAAATCGCGTCTATCGCGTGCGCGTGCGGCATTACGAAAAGTTTTGCAACCATATATTACTGACGAATTATGAAACGGGATCGTACATACGAGGAGCTGATTTCTGCATATATTGACGGCGAGCTTGAAGCGGATCAAATGCGTGATGTCGAAGAAACGATTCTTAGCAAGCCGGAATGGAAGAAACGGTATGAAGAAATGCGTACGCTGCGATCAAGGATGCTCTCATTACCGGCGGAAAAACAAACAAAATCTTTATGGCCGTCATTATTCAGGCGCCTAAGTGATGATAAAGAGAAAGCAGCGGGGATAACAATAATTCCCGATAAGCTGGTACCTGTTGTAACTGTTCTGCTTATTATTGTGGTTGGTCTGGGGTCGTTTTATATCACCCGAAACTGGGAAGCGGTAACCGCATACTTTGACGATACCCGGGCAGTTGTGGAAGATATATATGAGCAGGGAATTGTTCGTGGTGCATTACAACCGCTCTTCGAAGGAGTTACTAATGACGATCTGATCCGTTTTGCAATGAGTGGCATATTGGCAATTCCTGAAGCTGAAGGGCAAGGTTTAAAGGTTGAAAGTGATGGAGATCAGCAGTATGAGATCGAATTTGCAGATGCGCAGGATGCCAGAGATGCCCCCTCGCTATCCGAGCTCTATACTACTCTCGAAGTAACTCCCGGTCAAATTAACGCAATCGATTCGATTCTAACTGAATATAAGGATATTGTGCGGTCGTCTGCGTTTATAGCAGGTGATGATGAAGTTGTTATAAGCCCTGAATTAGCCGGTCTTGATAAGTTCATAATCGCTGCGGTTGCCGAACAATTACAACCGGCACAAAGAATCAGGTTGAATACAGTTCTTAACCGGTTTAATCCGGAAATCCAAATTCCTGAAATAGGACATTTCCCTCACCTCGTTGCAGCACGTGTTAAACCTGATGCTCCATACCAGCTGCAGGTATCACCTGCTCCAAATGGCAGGGTAGAAATCAGTGCCGAGTTCCAGAAACCGGAAACGACAGAAAAAGTTGTTGACACGCGGACCCAGACCAGAACATTCCTCGTTGTTCGTCCGGATACGGTGCTATCAAGAGAAATCCAGATTCCTGATATCAGCTATATAACTGAAAAGCTTGCTGATGCTGAAAAAATTCGCCGTAAAGCAGATGAAGCACTCGCAAAAAGATTACAAAATACCCGAATACAGTTTAATACACAACACGATAGTCCCCACATACAGGTGTTCACGCACAGGGATCGGCCGGAAGTAGCAGGACAGGTCATAAAACTTGATACCATGGTTATCCCTCATTTCCCGGAGGAACATTTCAAACAACTTCATGAACTTTCAAAAATGATGCAGAAGCGTTCCGAAATGTTTCGTCCTCCGTTACCGGCATTTATGGGTGGAGATACACTGGACATAGAGCAGGGGCTCAAAGAGTTCGAGGATATTTTTGAAAAAAATATGCGACAGATAGAATTTGATTTGAACCGGCTTATGGAGGAACTCGAAAAAGTCCTGGAAGATCCGGAGCATTTAATGTTTTCACCTGATTCGGTTTATTTCCATTTATTCCCGGATACGTTAGAATAATAAAGTATCCCCTTCCCGACTTCCTGTCTGTACCAATACGCAACACTGTCTATTCCCGGAATAATAAGTTGATTTTCGTTACGGTTATTACTACATTTTTACAATGTATAAATACACCCACGAGTATGACCAATCATTTGGAAAAGTTAAAAGTTAAAATATACCGGATGGATAGTTCAACCGATGATGTAGCCCTTCCGGAGTATGCAACGGAAGGTTCAGCGGGTATGGATGTCCGGGCAGCAGTATCATCAGACGTAGTTATTAAGCCCGGTGCCTCGAATATCATTCCAACCGGCTTTATTATCGAATTACCGCAAGGATATGAGGCCCAGATACGACCGAGGAGTGGACTAGCCGCGAAGTATTCTGTCGGGATTCTCAATGCACCCGGCACAATCGATTCGGATTACCGTGGCGAAGTAAAAATTATTCTTATGAATTTTAGTGATCATCCTTTTCCAGTTCGCCGGGGGGATCGAATAGCACAAATGGTAGTAGCACCGGTAACACGGGTTGAGTGGATTGAAGTCGAGGCAGTTAATGAAACCGGGCGGGGAGCAGGCGGATTCGGACATACAGGGAGTCAATAACAGTATTATTGAATGGCCAAGAAAACTCAGGAATCTACCTTATCTCAACTGGCACAATACCAGGTAGGTATAGTCATTGTTGCCGCTCTGGTTTTGCTGGTTATTTTTCTGTATACAATCGAAATTGTTGTCTCACCTTTTTTAGTCTTTGCGGTCATAGTATTCATACTCTATCCTCTCCGTGAGAATGTTGTTATCCGTCGGTTATTGTGGACCAGCATACTGCTGTTTATCATCTGGTTTTTATATATGATAAGCGGTATTCTTGTTCCGCTCATTGTTTCATTTGGTATAGCATACGTTTTAAATCCCTTTATCGATCACCTTGAAAAAAAGAGAGTTCCCCGGTGGGCAAGTGCACTCGGCTTTATCCTTGCCATAGTAACCATAATTGTCTTATTGTTGATCCTCTTGATGCCGTTACTTGTTCAACAGTTCAATGATCTCTTACAAAGTATCTCAAATGCAATAGCGGATATTGGCGAATGGCTGCGTGAGGGTGAATTGTTTGATCGATTGGAAGGTGCGGGTATCCCCGCCGAGAATATTCGAAATTTTGTTAATGTGGAGATTGTCCCGACGCTTGAGAATTTCTCTATCCTGATATTGCAGGCGATGTTCGATTTCTTTATCAGTTTATCGGGTATGATTACACAGTTGATCAATCTTGTTATTGTCCCGTTCCTGTCATTTTTCTTGATGAAGGATTTCCCGGCGGTAAAGCGGCGTGTAAAGATTATGATCCCCGATGAATTCCAACCGACAGTTGTATATTACTATCGTAAAATTGATAAACTGCTTGGCAGATATATTCGCGGTTATATAGTACTTGCCAGTATTAATGCTTCACTTGCGGGTTTGTTGTTATGGATTTTTGGGGTAAAGTATGCTGCTGTTATGGCAATAATAACCTTCTTCCTGGATTTTATTCCTTATTTCGGTCTTATCGTAACTATGGTCCTTGCAGGGATTGTGGGCTTTCTCTCGGATCCGCCGGTTCTATTGCGGGCTTCACTTGCAGTTCTCAGCATCGGCGCACTTGCCGTAATTGAAAATTACGTGCTTGCACCGTTCATTATCGGTAAACCGATAGGATTACACCCTGTCGTGTTGATCATGACGCTGTTGATATTTGGATATTTCCTGGGGTTCGTCGGCCTCATTATTGCATTGCCTACCACAGCAATTATTATTCTCTTTGCTAAGGAGTGGGATATGCGTCGCCGCGAGAAACTTGGGTTACCTCCTATAGATTATAAGAATGTATGAAGTCTACTTCATCATCAACCCTCTATCTGGTCTCTGTTCCCATCGGTAACAGCAGGGATATAACACTTCGTGCACTCGATATTTTACAAGCGGTGGATATCATTGTCTGTGAAGAGATTAAAGAAGGGAAACGATGCCTGTCAACGTATGAAATCGACCGTGATGTACTACCGTTGAATGAGCATAACGAAGAAGAGCAAACCGAATCAATTTTGAACATGTTTGCAGAAGGTAAAAGTGTTGCACTCATATCAGATGCCGGTACGCCGCTTATTGCAGATCCGGGTACCCGCCTTGTGCAGCGATGCATCGAAAAGAATATCCGGGTTACGTCAGTTCCGGGTGCAAATTCAATTCTTCCGGCTTTGCAGCTTTCAGGTTTTTCAGTCGACAGCTTTCTCTATGTCGGATGGTTATCTCCCAAAAAAGAATTACGACAAAAACAGATCCGTGAGCTGAAAAACGAAAAACAATTGTTAGTAATTCTTGAAGCTCCATATCGCATAAAACCACTGCTCCGCGATCTGAAAAATATAATCGGGAGTAACCGGATGGCAGCCGTTGCATTCGACCTAACTACTGATAAAGAAACGGTTTATCGCGATACGCTGGGTACATTATATAAACATTTTGACCGAAACCCGCGTAAAGGGGAATTTGTTGTAATATTACAAGGGCGATAATTACATTTGTAATTAACTGTATCTATCGTTATATTTTACATCATTATGATTGAACAACGCACATATACCGCTCCGGAATTACAGGGTGTACATTGGTTAAATTCTGCACCGCTTTCGATACAAACGTTACGCGGAACTGTAGTATTGCTTTTTTTCTGGGACTATACCTGCATTCGTTCACTGCGGATGCTTGAATATATCAAAGAATTGCACGAAAGATATCAGGAAGACGGTCTGATTGTGATCGGCGTGCATACCCCGGCATTTGAGTTTGCCGGAAAAGTTGAACCGCTGGAAGAGTATCTCTATGAGCGGCGCATTAATTTCCCTGTACTGATGGATAACAACCGGGCAACCTTCGAATTATACCGCAACGGCGAAACCCCTGCAATTGCCATTATCGGTCCGGAAGGAAGTATCCGGTCGCAGTATCACGGTAGAGGTGAACAGCAGTCGATAGAACGGGAAGTACAGATTCAATTAAAAAATAGCGGTATTCTTGATAAACTCCATTTCCCGATGGATGCCCACAGGCCCGAAGAGGAGCCCGGCGTTGTCTGTTCACGTGAAACCCCGCGTATTTATTTCGGCTATCTCAAGGGAAGTATGGGGAACAAAGAAGGCTTCAATCCTGAATCAATTTATACATATGATGATCCCGGCGTGTATCTTCCCGGCAGATTTTATCTTGATGGTGTATGGAGAAGCGGGCGGCATTCAATGATACTTGAACAGATCGTATCGGATGAAGGATATATTGTGATCCGGTATGAAGGACGGGAGGTGTTTGCTTTAATTGGCCACGAAGGTAACCAAACAATACGCCTCGATGTCTTACAGGATGGTGCTTATCTTACTCCGGAAAATAAAGGAGGCGATGTCGAGATTGATAATTCCAGACAAAGCTATATCAAACTCGATGCACCGCGATTGCTCCACCTTGTGACGAATAAAGAGCCGTCTGAGCATGTACTTAAGATTTCCTCCCAAACAATTGGCGTCGAGATGTATTCACTCACATTCATACCCGGTGTTGTACCCGAGTTATTTGGAAAAAACTAACACAGGGTAGAGATTCTTCTACAGATAATTTCATTTGTTTTATTTAATCGTATAGTATTCTACTATGAGAAAAACTTTACAACAATTACGTGATATATTGCACGATCGTATTCTTGTGCTTGACGGTGCAATGGGCACAATGATACAAAAATACAAGCTTGATGAAAATGACTTCCGCGGAGAGCGTTTTAATGATCATCCCGGTGAATTACAAGGGAATAATGATCTTTTATCACTTACACGCCCGGATGTTATTCAGGAAATACACCGGGCTTACCTTGATGCGGGTGCCGATATTATTGAAACCAACACATTCAGCGGCACCTCGATTGCACAGGCAGACTATAAGATGGAGGATCTGGCGTATGAACTGAACGTCGAATCGGCTAAACTTGCAAAGGAGGTTGCCGAGGAATTCACGAAAAAGAACCCCGATAAACCGAGATTTGTTGCAGGTGCACTAGGACCTACCAATAAAACGGCGTCACTTTCTCCGGATGTGAATAATCCGGGGTATCGTGCGATCACATTTGACGACCTTGTAAAAGCATACGGAGAACAGGCCCGCGGCTTGCTGGATGGCGGTGCAGATATTTTGCTGGTGGAAACGGTCTTTGATACATTGAATTGTAAAGCAGCACTTTATGCTATCCAGGAACTTGGTGATGAACTGAACCGCGATATCCCGACGATGGTTTCCGGTACCATAGTTGATCAAAGCGGTCGCACGCTTTCCGGCCAAACTGTGGAGGCATTCTGGATATCCATTTCGCATACAAAAAACCTTTTAAGTGTTGGTTTAAACTGTGCCCTCGGTGCGAAACAGATGCGTCCGCATATCGAAGCACTATCGAAAGCAGCTACATGCTTTGTTAGTGTGTATCCGAACGCCGGCCTGCCGGATGAGTTTGGTGAATATAACGAATCTCCCGATGATATGGCAACGCAGCTCGATGATTTTGCAAAACAGGGTTTCATGAATATCGTCGGTGGGTGTTGTGGTACGACCGCCGAACATATTGAAATGATTGCAGATGTAGCATCGCAATATAAACCGCGGCAAATTCCCGATCAAGAGCCATATTTACGATTGAGCGGACTCGAACCGCTGGTCATACGCCCCGAAACGAATTTCGTCAATATCGGTGAACGAACAAACGTGACCGGTTCAAGAAAATTTGCCAGGTTAATTCAAGAAGAAAATTACGAAGAAGCACTATCGGTCGCCAAGGATCAGGTTGAAGGCGGTGCACAGATGATCGATGTTAATATGGATGAAGGAATGCTTGAATCGGAAGAAGTGATGACGAAGTTTCTGAACCTGATGGCATCAGAACCAGATATCTCTAAACTGCCGATTATGGTTGATTCATCCAAATGGTCAGTTATCGAAGCGGGACTGAAATGTTTGCAGGGAAAAGGTGTCGTAAACTCGATCAGCTTGAAAGAGGGAGATGAAGTATTTAAAGAGCAGGCAAAAAAGATTTTGCGGTACGGTGCCTCTGTTATCGTTATGGCATTCGATGAAAAGGGGCAGGCCGATTCCTATGAACGACGTACTGAGATTTGTGAGCGCGCATATAAAATTCTTACCGAAGAGGTTGGGTTTCCGCCGCAGGATATTATATTCGATCCGAATATTCTAACGGTTGCAACCGGTATGGAAGAACACAACAATTATGCTGTTGATTATATCAAAGCGACGAAGTGGATTAAGGAAAATCTGCCGCTTGCAAAAGTCAGCGGCGGGGTGAGTAATATATCCTTTTCATTCCGCGGCAACGATGCTGTACGCGAAGCGATGCACTCTGCTTTTCTCTATCACGCAATTAAAGCCGGCATGGATATGGGCATCGTCAATGCCGGACAGCTTGAAGTATATGAGGATATTCCCGATGAATTGCTCGAACGGGTTGAGGATGTGCTATTGAACCGCCGTGATGATGCAACCGAACGTTTGATTGAGTTTGCCGAAAAAGTAAAACAAAAAGATAAGGGGGCTGTGAAGAAAGATGAGTGGCGTGAAGGCAGTGTTGAAGAGCGATTAAAGCATGCACTTGTTAAAGGTATTGTTGACCATATTGAGAGTGATACCGAAGAAGCCCGTCAGAAATATGATCAACCGCTTGATGTTATAGAAGGTCCGCTGATGGATGGAATGAATGTCGTCGGCGAGCTTTTTGGTTCGGGAAAGATGTTCTTACCGCAGGTAGTGAAAAGTGCCCGCGTGATGAAAAAAGCTGTTGCGTATCTGATTCCGTACCTTGAAGAGGAAAAGAAGCGGGCGAAGGATACCAGCGAAAAAGGAAAAGTCTTGCTTGCAACTGTCAAGGGCGACGTACACGACATCGGTAAAAATATTGTCGGTGTGGTGCTGGGGTGTAATAACTATGATGTAGTCGACCTCGGTGTTATGGTGCCCACCGAAAAAATTCTCGATGAAGCTGAAAAAGAAAATGCCGATATAATTGGTTTAAGTGGGCTGATTACTCCATCGCTTGATGAAATGGTGCACGTTGCTAAAACGATGGAAGAGCGGGGATTCAATAAACCGTTACTCATCGGCGGTGCTACTACTTCGAAAGTACATGCTGCGGTAAAGATTGCTCCCCAATACTCGGGTTCGACTATTCACGTGCTCGATGCTTCACAAAGTGTACCGGTCGTCGGAAATCTTTTGAATAAGAAGCTTCGTGAAGAGTACATGACGAAGATGAAAACCGAGTATGACAAAATCCGTGATGACCACGGAAAACGGAAACAAAAGAAAAAGTATGTTGATCTTAAAACGGCACGGAAAAATAAGCTCCGGCTTGATTGGAAAAATGGAGTTGTGAAAAAACCTAATAAGCTTGGTGTGACCGTGCTTCAAAATTATGATCTCAAAGTAATATGTAAATATATTGACTGGACACCGTTTTTCAGAACGTGGGAGATCAGCGGAAAATATCCTGCTGTGCTCGATGACCCGAAGGTCGGTAATGAAGCCCGGAAGCTGTTCGACGATGCACAGAAGATGCTTAAAAAAATAGTTGAAGAAGGTGCGCTTCAGGCTAATGGTGTCATCGGTTTGTTCCCTGCAAATTCAGTTGATAATGAGGATATCGAAATTTATAAAGATGATGATCGAAAACATGTAGTGACTACACTGCATACCTTGCGGCAACAGGCCGAAAAAACCAATAATCAGCCATACCTGGCACTTGCGGATTATATCGCACCGAAAGAGTCAGGTGTAAAAGATTACATTGGAGCATTTGCCGTCACCACCGGTATCGGAGCAGACAAACTTGTGAAGAAATATGAGCAAGATAACGATGATTACAACAGTATTATGGTCAAAGCGATTGCCGACCGGCTCGCCGAGGCGTTTGCAGAACATCTGCACGAGCGTGTCCGGAAAGAATTCTGGGGATACAATGAAGATGAAAACCTAAGTAATGAAGAACTGATAAAGGAAAAATATAGCGGCATTAGACCGGCAGCAGGATATCCTGCACAACCCGACCATACGGAAAAACCTATCATATTTAAGTTGCTTCAGGTCGAGAAGAATGCCGGTATCACTTTAACCGAAAGTTACGCCATGCATCCGCCTGCGTCGGTAAGCGGTTTATATCTGGCGCATCCGGAATCTAAATATTTCAATGTCGGCAAGATAAGCAAGGACCAGGTGCTTGATTATCATAAACGAAAAGGAATGAGCATCGGAGAGACAGAACGCTGGCTGCGTCCGATACTGAATTACGACGAGGGAGATTGATCGGTGAATGAGTGATACAAGGTTTCTCGACGGAATCCACCTCTTTAATGATCGAAAATATTTTGAATGTCACGACCTTTTTGAAGAGATATGGATGACACAAAGCGGGAAGAACGCCGAATTCTACCGGGCATTGATTCATATCGCGGTCGGATGTTATCATATGAACAATAAAAACTATCGCGGAGCCAAAAGCCAGCTCATCAAAGGTGTCCAAAAACTTGAGCCGTATAAACCGGCATATCAGGGCGTTGTAATCTCACCGCTTATCGATTCGTTCCATACTATAATCCTTGATGTGGAACGTGTTGTGCAGGGAAAACTCAACCACGATCAAATACATCCGGTACCGAAAATTGATTATAACGATTGAAAATGAAAATCGGACCATATACACTTCATAGCATCGATACCGGCCGTTTTGCACTTGATGGCGGAGCAATGTTCGGTATTGTTCCAAAGCCATTGTGGTCAAAAACTAATCCACCCGATGACCAAAACCGTATCGAACTATCAATGCGTTGTCTGCTGTTAAAGTCAAACGAGAGAATTGTTCTAATAGATACCGGCGGTGGTAATAAATATAACGACAAGCAAAAAGCTATTTATAAATTCGGTGACGCATGGCAAGTTCTCCTCCGTTCACTTGAAAATGCCGGTGTTGACCGTGGTGATATTACCGATGTAATCCTCACGCATCTCCATTTCGATCACGCTGGAGGTACAACGGTGTATGAGAACGGTGATATTCAGCTCACCTTTCCGAATGCCCGGCATTATGTTCAGAGGGATCACTGGGAGCATGCACAACAGCCGACGGAGCGCGATAAGGGGAGCTTTTTTATGAACGATTTCGGTTTGCTTAAAAATTATAAGGGATTGGAAATCATCGACGGACCTGCTGAGATAGTGCCGGGGATCGATGTCGTCGTTTCTCACGGGCATACAAACGCACAGCAGCTCCCCCTCATAAGCGACGGCACGAACACCGTGTTTTTTTGTTGCGATCTTGTTCCAACGAGTTCGCATATTCCCTATCCATATATTATGGGTTATGATCTACGACCGCTTGAAACACTCAAGGATAAAAAGTATTATTTACCACGGGCATATAAAGAAAATTGGATTCTTTTCTTTGAACATGATCCCGATATTATAGCTGGTACAATACGACAAACAGAAAAAGGATACTCGCTGAATGAATCTTTTTCATTTTAGTTGCATCTAATGTATTTAGGCAGTTGTGTATGATGACGCTTAACGGGAAAATAAAGGCAAAAGCAAAGGATATAGGGTTTGATCTGGTGGGCATAACACCTGCCGAACGATTGCGTGATGAGGCAGAACACCTGGCAGAATGGTTGTCCCGTGGCTATCATGCCACAATGTACTGGATGGAGCGGAACCGCGAGCGGCGTATCGATCCGCGTAATATTGTAGAAGGTGCACAATCTGTTATATCGGTTGCGACGAATTATTATACTCCGCACGAAATAGTCGATCATCCAGAACGGGGGAAAATTTCACGTTATGGCTGGGGTGACGATTACCACGATATCGTCGGAGATCGCTTGAAGCAATTGTGGGAATACATAAAGGAGATCGAACCGGAAGCGGAGGGAAGATACTATGTCGATACCGGACCGGTTATGGATAAAGTTTGGGCTGAACGTGCGGGTCTTGGATGGATAGGTAAACATACAAATCTGATATCCCGTGAGTTCGGTTCGTGGTTGTTCCTGGGCGAGATCATAACAACGCTTACACTTGAATATGATATTCCAACACAGGATTATTGTGGAACATGCAGGCGGTGTATCGATGCCTGCCCGACAGAGGCGATCGTCGATGAATATGTTTTGGATTCTAATAAGTGTCTATCGTATCTTACAATCGAAAACCGCAATGAATACCCTGAAGAAATAAAACCCAATACCGATCAGTGGATTTTCGGATGCGATGTCTGTCAGGATGTATGTCCGTGGAACGTTAAATTTGCACAACCGACGGCAATTGAAGGGTTTCAACCAAGGCCCGAGAATTTAAATCCATTGTTGGTTGATATTGTAAATATGGCACAAGAAGATTTCAGCCGACAGTTTCGCAAGAGTCCGGTCAAACGTACGAAGTTGAAAGGTTTACAGAGAAATGCACATGCGGTGATTGATGGGCGTGCAGAATAACCGAAACTACATAACGTTGATATATGGTGTCTTAACAGTAAAATCCATGCACAAAAAACAAAAATATATATTCAAAATGATTATATGACAAAATAATATTGTCATTAAATTATTTTGTTTATGATTTTTGGTTGCGCCTGCCAGCCGTCTTTTTGGCGGGGCTTTG
>PWXV01000137.1 GCA_003568415.1 Ignavibacteriales bacterium | reverse complement strand
GGTACACATTTTTTCGCCGAAAAATTTTGGCAACTAATTTCCGGATTATATATATTGCGTCAATGAAAACATCGACGAAAATGAATTTGCCATTGCTCTGGAAGAAACGCTGGGTGCGGTTTCTGGTTTTCTTCGGTATATTTACGGTGATTGCACTTCTTTATACCACCGAAGTCATGATCATGTATAAGAATATCGAATCTTTCCCGGATATTCCGTTAACGACACAGCTTAGATTCGAGTTGAGTTTTTGGTACACGTGGGGAGTTCTACTGCCCGTAATATTCTGGCTCTGCCGGAAATATAGAATAGATTCAGAACGATGGGGCCGGCATGCGACTGTGCATATTGTAGCAGGCGGACTTGTCTCTGTCGCCCATTTAATTATTTCATTTTCGGTGATGTGGATTATTCGAATTAATTTAATCTGGCTCGACGAATCTGCCGACAGTCTATCGTGGTCGAGCTTCGTCGGGCGCGGTTTCGGCGCGAAGAATTTGCATATGCAATATCTCGTATATTGGGTAATAATCTTTCTTCACCATGCAATATATTATTATAAAAGATCGAAGGATAACGAAGTCCGGGCATCACAGCTTGAAGCGAACCTCCTTGAGGCAAAACTCGAAGCGCTTAAAATGCAAATCCACCCGCATTTTTTGTTCAATACGCTCCATTCAGTTTCATCGCTCATGCACAAGGATCCAAAAGCGGCAGACACAATGATCTCAAAGTTGGGGGATTTTCTGCGTATGACGCTCGACCGGTCGGAAGTACAGGAAGTTCCTCTTAAAGAAGAACTTGAACTTCTTGAACGGTATGTTGAGATTGAGGAAATACGATTCGGCAACCGGCTTAAGGTTGAGTACCGGGTCAATCCTGTTCTCCTCGATGCATATGTACCGAATTTAATTTTCCAGCCGCTCGTTGAAAATGCCATTTCTCACGGTATATCTAAAAAACAAGGTGGAAAGATTCTTATTTCAGGTGAACGGGATGGTGAATATATACATTTTTCAGTTATTGATAACGGTCGTGGTGTGCCGGTATCTCAAAAGTTTCAATTCGGATTCAAGCAGGGAGTCGGACTGTCGAACACGCGGAAACGACTTGAACAACTGTATAACGGTAATCATACACTTACAGTGATTAGTAACGAGGAATCCGGTTTCTCTGTAAAACTTCAAATTCCGTACAGGACCAAACCATACCTCTGGAATAATTGAGCAATGTATGGATCGCATTAAGACGATTATCGTTGACGATGAAAAATTAGCCGTTGAAAAGATCAGACGCGAACTTCTCAACGATAGTGAGATCGTGATTGTCGGCGAGTACTATGACGGGACGTCGGCGATTGAGGGAATTAAAAAACAAAAACCGGATCTTCTTTTTCTGGATGTTCAAATGCCCGAAGTGGATGGATTCGGAGTACTTAAATCGTTAGAGGAAAACGAGTTACCGGTGATCGTGTTTGTTACTGCGTACGACAAATATGCCGTACAAGCGTTTGAATTTCATGCGCTCGATTATCTCCTCAAACCGTTCGACAGTAAGCGGTTTGAAATATCGCTTCAAAGAGCAAAACAATCGATACATCAGAAACTTCAAGACGAAACTCTTGAGAGCCAGTTAAAACTGCTTATTGAAAGCATAAAACATAAGAACAAGTTTCTTGAACGTATTATCGTAAAAACGAAAGGCCGGATATTTTTTCTTAAGACTTCAGAAATTGAATGGATTGAAGCGGCGGGTAATTATGTAAAACTTCATACCGCGACGGAAGATCACCTGATTCGAATGACGATGAAGAGTATTGAGGAGAAGCTCGATCCGGCGGATTTCGTGAGAATCCACAAATCGGCGATCGTTCGGTTTGATCAGATTAAGCATATACAGCCATGGTTCAACGGTGATTATCACGTTACGCTGATGAACGACGAAAAATTAACGTTGAGTCGCAGTTACAGGAAGAATTTTGAGGATTTGTTTTAATCAGAACTCCTGCCTGCCATATACAAAATAATTATATCTGTTTGTCACACCTTCAATTCAAGTCGTCACATTTTCCTTCCTATTGTGAAAATACAACGTATCTTAAATCATAAGCGTTTAGAGTAGAGTCGCTCACACAAAAACCCGATAGTCGACTCCGGGTACAAAATTAATACTATTCAACACCTTCCCGGCCAATAATAGTTCGGTGTTCCGAACAGTTGTATCGAATGCAGTATGTATCGATTGAAATACGAATCGGAATAGTCGATCATGTCTCATTAACTAATGGTAAGGTCCGGCTCAAAATGAAGCATAAAAATGTCGATAATGCAATAGTACAACGGGCGGCAGAGGGCGAACGCGACGTATTTAAACATATTTATAATGTCTATAATGAGAAAATTTATAATCTTGCATACTATATGCTGGGATGTGAAAATGAAGCACGGGATGTTACTCAGGAAATTTTCATAAAATTATTTACTTCGCTTCATCAATTTAAATACGAATCGGAATTTTCTACATGGTTTTACCGACTATCAATAAACACCTGTCTGGATTATATACGTCGTGAAAAAAGACGCACAACCGGGAATACACGCAACATTGAGATGGATTCTATAGCCGATACGGTTACGGAACCGGTTGATTCTCTGGTAATGCG
>PWXV01000294.1 GCA_003568415.1 Ignavibacteriales bacterium | reverse complement strand
TGCCGATTCTCTGGCACATCATGAAGATCTATTCCGCCCACGGTATGAATGACTTCGTCATCTGCCTGGGATACAAGGGGCACCTGATCAAGGAGTACTTCCTCAACTACTTTCACCGCGCAAACAATCTCACGATTGATCTGGCCAACAACTCGGTTCAGATCCACAACGTGGCCTCCGAACCCTGGCGCGTGACCCTCAAGAGACACGGGGACAGATTTAAAAATCTGTCCCCGTTCGTTCAACGAAGCCGCAGCGGGGCACACCTTCTGTTTGCCGGACTGCTTCCCCAGTGGCTTTTGATAAGCGCTTCTGGCCAGTCAGAGTTTTCTTCACGTGGGTAACGCTTTGGAAGTTCCTCACAGCCGTTACCCGAACAAAGCGTTCCCGGCGTGAAGTCCAGACGCAGGGAACGCCCAATGACGCACGTAACCGTCACCGAAACGCCTGAAACAGGAATAGCTGGAACAAGTCGGGCCCCCAGTGTCAGGCTACCTGTCGTGTCCCTTGATCCCTTATCTTAAATCCCTTCGGGGCGACCGGAGTGTGTGGATGCCCAGTTATTCGAACGAACGTCGAGAGGCCATGGTCGCCAAGCTCATGCCACCGCGCAATCTCCCGGTCCGCGAGGTCGCCCAGCAGGAGGGAATCTCGGAGCCCGTTCTTCTACCCGCGAGTTCGGCCGATCGAAACGGCGACTCTTCTGCGATGACCGCCCCCGATGGTGATTTCGAATGTTCCCGGGACACCTACGTCGCGAGTGACGCCGGATGTTTTTATGTTGCGTTTGGGCGGCCCTATCTGATTCAGGCGCTCAATTCGATGCGGTCACTTCGGAAACACAGCCCCGGTATTCCAGTCTGCATTTTAACGAACTCCAAACCAACACCGCCAGCGGCCTTCAAGGAGTGGGACCCCTCAATCGACGTTTGGCTTTATGTCGAGGCCGAGGACGAGCAAAACCGCAACTACAAGACGGATTTGTTCCGATACACACCATTCTCAAAGACACTTTTTCTCGACTGCGATACTGAAATCCTGAACGACATAACGCCCGCATTCGGTTTTTTGGACTATTGGGACATGGCGCTCCACTTGAAACACGAGGGATACGCGCCCCAAAAAGAAAAGGGTCGCCAAATTGTATTAAATGGCTCGGCCGCAATTTTTGAGCTTCCACACTGGAACTCGGGCGTAATCCTCTTTAGACGACAGCCATGTGTCAGCGAGTTCTTCAAGCTTTGGAATCAATACTACAGAGCGGGCACCACTAAATATGATCAAGTATCGCTCGTTGAAGCTCTGTTTCGCTGCTCTTGCCGGGTCCTTTCACTCGATGCACGTTGGAATGGAGGTCGCGACTGGGGCTCTCACCGGACTGACCAGAAGCGCTACATTCTCCACTATATGCGTGACATACCCGACGAGTTGGGGAAAACACTGATCACCCTAGACGTCGAAACGTATGGACGCGAACCAAGGGGAGGAATCATTGGCGCAGCCACAACCGAGCAGTTCGTGACGAGCAGCCAGATTTCTCGCCTAAATAGAAGCGGCCATAAATGGCAGGCGCGCTGGCGTCGGCTCGTTCGGTTCATAACGCGGCAATTCACTCGGAGCTAGGCATGAGGACAGCGATTAAATCCAGAAGTATCGCATTTGGCCTCAGGATTGTTGACTGCCTACCGCCTCTGAGAGATCGCACCGCTCGCGGTTTGTCTAACATCGAGCAAATTCGCAGGGACATTTCGCATTTGGGTCTCGAGGTTGAAAAAATAATAAAGTCACGTGGCGACTCAAAGACGGTTGCGCTTATCCAACATCCCCAGTGGGGGCGGTGCGTTTACAAAGGATATCCTGCACAATTAGAGCGGCGGAAGGCTCACGCTCACACCGCTGCGATGCGCCTCATGAAAAAGCAGAATCACTCGGGCTTTCCAAAAATCATGGACATAGGGGACTATTACAGCATTGAGGAGTTCGTTCCCGGATTAATGATCCATGAATTGGAACCCAATGACTGGGTTAAAATCGATCTTGAAGACTTTGCGGAACGGATGCGGGATTTTAGCATATCCGACAACCGGGCTCTCCTGCCCGAGCACGAACTCAAACACATCACCCATTATTACATTCCCCGATAGAACGTCGCAGAATGTGCGCTTACCACAAGGCTATTCACGACATATCGAACCAAAAGCTTCTCTTGCAGGCCCGAGTTCCCATCGCGCTCTTTTGGAGACGTCGCCAGCTACGGGATCTCGCAAACTCCTTGCTAAGCGAGACGCACCTCGCCCTGCGGCGGCTGTCAAGCGTTCTGTCGTGTCTGAGTCCATTTATGCTGCGAGTTTCTTCGGCGGGGCCTGTTGGATCTCAAGTTCACGGTCGGGGTTGAGGGCGACGGTATGAACCGGCTCCCAGTTGCGGGTCTTGCCGCTCCAGCGAGACGGATTTCGGGACCGTGCCTGTTGGTTGAGGGCGTGACGTCGGTTGAGGATCGCAGCGTCCTGACCAGCGTGACGTTGGGCCGGTGTCACGAACCGGATCCCACTGTGGCGGTGTTCGTGGTTGTACCAGCGCACGAACCTCTGGACCCAGTCCCGCGCTGCCGACAGGGCGGCGAAGCCGTCTACCGGGTAGGTGGGCACGTATTTGCAGGTGCGGAACAGCGCCTCCGAGT
>PWXV01000041.1 GCA_003568415.1 Ignavibacteriales bacterium | reverse complement strand
CGGCCGGGTTTCTTGTTCACAAGCCCAGCGGTCCGGAAAGGATGCACGACGCCGCTGAAATCCGGATCGCCAAATTCCCTGTTCAACTCGACAACGAGCGCGTTCGCGGCGCTCTGCTCGCCGCGATTGTCATCCCGGCGCGGCGTCTTGATGATCGCTTGAATGTTGTCACCACTCGACTCTTGCACGAGGGCCGGCTGCTACCCTGCGGCACGCAGCCGCTGCAGGGCATCACCGCGCATATCATCGACCACAAGAAGATGGTGCGCCGGATCGATCGGCGTGATGTAGATGTCGTATCCGCGTGCGTTTTGCCTGCTCAGGTAAGGCAAGAGTTCCTCGACCTCGTCCGCATCGTAGAACCGCTCGCTTTTATCTTCCGCGCGACCCTTGCCGAGGTTAAAACTCTGCAAACCATCGCGGCGGCTCTTGGGCGTGATCCGGTACGCCGGCGCATCGAGCGCGGCGTGCTGCCGTCGCCACGCCGCGATTTTTGCTTTCAGGGCTTGGCTTACATCCGGCATGTCACATCCCCCGCCTCGGTCCAGATGTCCCAGATTTTTGTTTCGGGTTCAGCACGTCATCGAGATCATTATCCTCAGCCGCCGGTTTCGCGGCCGCGCGTTCCCTCAGTCGCCGAAGACCTTGTTCAAAAACAACGTTACTTCGTTGTAGCGATCGATGAGTTGCGTCTGCTGCTCGGCGAATGCTTTCACCTGCTGCTGCAAGTTCGCGTAGGCCTCGGTCATGGTCTCCAAGCGCGCCGTCAAACCGTTCAAACGCACGGTCGTATCTTCCAAGCGCGCCGTCAAACCGTTCAAACGCACGTCCAACTGCTTCTCGCGCTCGGTGTATTGCGCTTCCAACCGCTTCAGCGAGTCGAGCAATAAGCGTTCGGCTTCCGTCATCCTTCACCTCGGGTTTCTTCAGTTTCTTGGTCAGTACCGGCATGGGTGCGGGTGCCTCGGCGGCCGCTGCGGGAACCGGGTCCGGCTTCACGCGTCGGTGGCTTTTCTGAAACTGCTCGGCCCGCTTTTGGATCGCGGCCTCCATGGCCTCACGGGCGCTTTCCGCCATCTCCGGGTCCGGCTCGGAATCCGGCTCCCGAAGTCCGTGCCGCGCCGCTTTCGCATCGAGGATCAGTTCATCGGCCATGGCCGCGTCGAAATCCTCGCCGTAGATCGGGCCCTTCAGTCGCAGCGGTTTTTCGTGGCCCTGGACGCGGACGGAAATGAAGTTCTTGCTGACCCTCGTGATCTCGGTGATCACGGGCATCTCCTCGAGCGCCGCAACCACGCCGGCCCGGTCGCGAATGCGGTCGGTCCCGGCCCCGGCCAGCACGCGGTCCATCAAGAGGGTCGTGATCATCTCTTTCTCGCGGCCGCGCTCTAGCAGATCGTGCATCTCGGCGCGGGTCAGTTGCACCGGCCGCCGCCGCGCCGGATCGTCGGGCCTCGCCCAGCCACGCTCGTAGTTGTACATGTCGCGCAACAGATCGAAAGACTTCTGCCACCCAGGTGGCGCCGGGTTGTAGCTGCGCCCCGTGGCGAGGTCGACTCGGGCGATCAGGATATGAATGTGTTTCGAGCCATCCTGATCGACATGCAGTACCGCCGACCAACTGTATTCGTCAGGTTCCATGCCGGCGAACGCCATTTGCCCGAAGTCGGCCAACACGGCCTTGAGATCCCAATCCGAGGGATCGTCCTTTCGCGTCCAGGCGACCACGGCGCTTGAGTACCGCCACTTGAACGGCAGCGAGTCGGCCACCGTGGCCACGCGATGCATGTCGCCAAGCAGGGGGCGCACTTCGGCGCGTTCCTCGCCGTTGTGGTCATGTGTGCCGAGCAGGTAATCGGCTGCGCGTCGGGCGCTCCCAGCGCCGTGCGCAAGGAACTTAATCATCATCGGCACGGCCCTCCTGGTCAGGATCGGGATTCCCATCGGGATCGAGCAGACGCATGACGTTGCGATCCAGCGCCGCCAGTTCAACCAGGATCTCGACGGCCTCGACGCCGGCCTTGCGCGTGTTCGCCCACCGCGCGAGCTGGTTCACGTTGTTCCCGATCCGGGCAACCTCGCGAACCAGCGCCGGGTCCGCGGTCGGCGCAGGCAGACGGGCCGGGGTGGCCCCGCGACGGCGGCGCGTCTGGCTGATCTCGATATGCTCAACATCGACCAGCAGCTTGCGCGCCAGATTCGACATGCTCATGCCGCGCGCAGCCGCTTTGTTCCGCACGGCCGCAAGCTCAGCTTCGGTCAGTCGGATCGTGATTTCGCGTATCCGTTTCGGTTTCTTCATCGCGGATATCCCGGTGCCCTTGAGGGGGGTCAAGGGGAGGCGCAGCCCCCTTGCCAGAATCCTTGGCCGCCTCGCTTGCGAGGGGGTCAAGTAGGCTCGTTTATATACAACCAAAGATATCACTAACCGAAATTGCGCAAGTCGGTATCTGGCACACGGAGCCCCGAGGCTAGTCACGTTCGGACAGAATGAGCGGTTGCGTTGGTTCGCAATACGCACCTGAACCGCCGTAACTTGAGCCGCTACCTCTGGCACCCCTGAACCCTGCTGACCTGGCGCAACCGGACAATCGAGCCGCCCTCGATCTCATAGTCGACGGTGCCGCCAATGCCGGGATAGGCGGTGGACATTTTTTTCTGCCGGCTTCCGCCCCGCGCAAGGG
>PWXV01000124.1 GCA_003568415.1 Ignavibacteriales bacterium | reverse complement strand
CTCGGAGAGTAGACTCGGTCATGGCGTATCCTTCCTTTTGTTGGCTGTGATCTGGCGAGAGATCAGCCAGCAGGATACGCCACCCTTCCTACCCCCCGTACACCAGATCTGAGCTTAACTCGCCTTGGCAGCGTTGGCTGCCGAATCCCAGGCGGTGTACGGGTATGAGAGGGCGCACCTCAATCTCGCAGGGGGTATCGCCTGCGGTTCGCTTTGCTTCTGATCCCGTACTCGGAGCATTCTGAGCAGCCGGTTATCGAGTAAATCACTTCGGCGTGCGCTATATGACCGTGAGTCGCACCGTCCGATGCTTCGAGTGAACGTCGTTGGGCGTAGGACAGGATGCCAGTCCGCCGTATTTCTGTTCCCGAGATGGGGTGGCTGACCCTGCATGCGGTCGACTGATGATTGCGTGAGCTTCGGAGGCTCCCCAATTCTGATCATGTTCTTTGCACAGGGACCACATCATGCTCGCTTTCCCCGTCGCTCTCGTACTCGCAGCACTGCTTCCGACCGCCCTCATGGCACAGGAGGCAGACCGCATCTGGCGGGGTGGACCGATCCTGACCATGGAGGACGATGCGATGCGAGTTGAGGCACTGGCCGTACGCAATGGCCTCATCCTCGCCGCAGGTGCGGAGTCGGAGATCATGGCCCATCGCGGACCTGGGACGGAGGTGATCGACCTGGATGGCCGGGCGCTCATTCCGGGATTCGTGGACGCGCACGGCCATGTGTTCGCGGTGGGTCTTCAGGCGCTGTCGGCCAATATGCTTCCGGCTCCCGATGGCCCGGGCAACGACATCGCCGCACTACAGGCCACGCTCCGCGATTGGGCCGCGGCCTACCCCGATCGCGTGGAACGCGCCGGACTCATCCTCGGCTTCGGCTACGACGACGCGCAACTGGCCGAGTTGCGCCACCCGACCCGCGATGATCTCGATGCTGTTTCCGGAGACACACCGGTGATGATCATTCACCAGTCCGGGCACATCGGGGTGCTCAATTCGGCCGCACTTGCAGTTGCCAGGATCGACGCGGACAGCAAAAACCCTCCGGGAGGCGTAATCCGTCGTCAGGGGGGCTCGACCGAACCGAACGGTGTCGTCGAGGAGACCGCCTTTTTCGTTTCGCTGCAGGCGCTGTTAGGGTCGCTTGACGCCGATGCGGGACGCTCGATCTTCCGCGCGGGTACTGAGCTGGTGGCGTCCTACGGCTACACCACGGCACAGGAGGGGCGTTCCACACCTGCGTCCACGCAGGTGATGAAGCTCGAGGCCCGGGAAAACGGGCTTGATATCGATGTCGTCGCCTACCCCGATGTTCTGATCGACCGCGACTTCATCCTCGGCGCCGTGTCCAGCGAGTACACGCACCGTTTCCGTGTTGGCGGCGCGAAACTGACCATCGATGGCTCCCCGCAGGGCTTTACCGCGCTGCGTGACCGGCCTTACTTCAAGCCACCCCCGAACCTCCGGCCGGGCTACAGGGGATATGCGGCGGTCACTGACGATCAGGTGTTCGATGCAGTGGACTGGGCGTTCGCCAATGGGGTGCAACTGCTAATTCACTCGAACGGCGAAGGCGCCTCGGATCTGCTGATCGCCGCCATCGGCGTCGCGACTGAGACTCATGGCCAGGCCGACCGCCGATCGGTGTTGATCCACGGTCAGTTTCTCCGTAAGGACCAGGTCGAGGCATTGGATCGCCTCGAGGTGTTCCCGTCGCTGTTTCCGATGCATACCTTTTACTGGGGCGACTGGCACCGGGAGCGCACCGTCGGTCCAGTCGCGGCGGACAACATCTCACCGACGGGCTGGGTGCTGGCGCGGGGGATGAAATTCTCCAGTCATCACGATGCACCGGTGGCATTTCCCGACTCGATGCGCATCCTCTCGGCGACCGTTACGCGGCGCTCGCGTTCGGGGGACATCATCGGTCCCGCGCACCGGGTGGATGTGATCACTTGCGCTCAAGGCGATGACGATCTGGCCTGCCTTTCAACACTTCGAGGAGGACCGGAAGGGCTCCCTCGCACCCGGGAAGCTCGCGGACCTTGTGATTCTTTCGGAGGATCCGACGGCGATTGACCCTGAAACCCTCGACCAACTCACCGTCGTCGAGACGATCAAGGAAGGCAGGACAATCTACAACGCACGGGAGTTCGGGAACACGGGCGGTCTCGCGTTTCGTCCCCCGCGCGATGGGTCCGATCCGTTTGCCGCCTTTCTCCGCCAGGCCGCGGTTGCGCGCGACACGGAGGGCGCCGGTAACGGACCAATGATCCGCGCCATGCGCCGGATGGCGGCCGAGGCCCCGCATGATGGAACGTGCGTCGCGGACGTGCTGGTCTCTGCCGTGGCGCGGATGTCCGAGGCACGATGACGACTGTCGCGTAGCGACCCGAAGCGGGCGCCGGCGCCACACCCGTGGGTGGCTGCTTGCTGATCGACTACGGACGCCCACACGTATTGAAACGCGAAGCGAGCGTTTCTTGCCTGTTGGCATTAAATCAGCAATCGCTTCGCAACATTGACTAAAAAGAAGCGAACGTTTATTGTTCCTGCATAGGAAACGATCGCTTCCTTTCGAGGCCCCATGGCTCGCACGACCGGCACAGTTGAGCGCAGCACCGTCGCCGGAGAGTCGGTCGAGGCCTTCATTCCCCATCCGCTGCCACCCAAGG
>PWXV01000217.1 GCA_003568415.1 Ignavibacteriales bacterium | reverse complement strand
GAACCACCGTTATTTCCTGAAACTGAAGAGGAAGAACAGGATTGGACAGAGATAACATATATTAGCACCGGTGAACGACGTTTTGTCGGTAATGTAGAGGCATTTCCGTTTGGCATGCGGTACAGTCTTTTCGGTGAATCGCTGGGTGAAGGACGTTTGTGGATCAATGTTGCCAGTGGATTGCCGTTCAGACGGGAAGGTTCGCTTCGACTGGAAGAGGGAATGGTGAATGTTATAGAATTCTATGGGTTTAGCCGGTGATCGGTTAAGGAATCAGCGTTTCAAGTTGCTTCGTTTCAAGGTGCCGAATTCAAAATATTCTCATGGATCGTTACGCCGTCGATATAGTCCTTTTACCGCCCGATGAGGTTATGGAATTATCTATTAAATTTAATAGAACATTATTACAGCATAACCCGCCGAAAATTCAACTCAATAGAGAGAGCTGCATACCACATATCTCGCTCTCTATGGGTGTCCTGAAGGATGTCGACCGTGAGGGGTTTAATGAGGAATTGAAGTCAATTGGTCAAAAGCACAAACCCTTGAAAATGAAAGCAGCAGGTATCTATACCGCCGATATTCCCTCCGGCGAAAAAGTGTCGGGCATAGCAATTGAAAACTCGGACGAATTGTATGCATTACACACCGACGTCATGGAGCTCAGCAGCCGGTATCTGACGAACGACGCGACGCTTGAGGAAGTGTACACTCCACCGCCGGTAGAAGAAGTAACACTGGATTTCATTAACAACTATCCCGAAAAATCGGCTTTCCGGAATTTCAATCCCCATATTACACTCGGGGTAGGAGAATTGCGGGATCCGGAGTTCGATATGGAATTTACTTCATCGAACATGGCTCTATATCACCTCGGGAATTATTGTACATGCCGGAAAAAATTGTTTGATATATACCTTCCGGCTAAATAAATAACGAGAATTAATAACTGCAAAATTAAACGTAATATCGGATCTGAACTTGAACTATACCAAACGTGTTATTCTTACAGTTATAAGTGTTATAGTTTTATGTATCGGTATAAATTCATGTAAAGGACAAACGCATATGGATGATCAAACCTATAACGAACTAACACCAGAGGAAAAATACGTTATAATCAACAAAGGCACAGAAAGGCCTTTCACCGGCAAGTACAACGATTTCTATGAGAAGGGAACCTATCACTGTAAGCGGTGCAATGCACTGCTGTACCAGTCGACCGATAAGTTTTCTTCTGGTTGTGGCTGGCCGAGTTTTGATGATGAGGTGGACGGTGCCGTTAAGCGTAAACCCGATGCCGATGGAATGCGTACTGAAATTCTCTGTGAAAATTGCGGTGCACATCTGGGACATGTATTTGAGGGAGAGGGTTTTACCGATAAGAATGTCCGGCATTGTGTGAATTCCATTTCGATGATATTCGTACCGGAAGGTGAAGAAAAACCAATTGTTATTAAAAGAGAGAGTCTATAGCTTACTCCGGTATTATTCAAGATGCCTGCCGTGTTGTTTGCATTCCCACTATAAATGGATTTTCGGATGTTTTACTATTGTATAAACACCGTTTCCCTTGAAAAAAAACAAAACTTTCATTACTCTGATAAAGAGTCTGCTATATTGTTTTTGATGTGAGACCCCATGTGGCAGAAAAGTTGAAGCTTGGGGGATGGTCTTAGAAACAATCCCGAAAGCATCGACACTACAATGCTGTCTCAAATGCATGTATGCTATAGATTGCACTTTCCAATGCCATGGATTTGGACAGTCATCATTCGTCCATGTTTTTTATTCCATACCCTTAAGATTACATTCTCTGACCCTATTATTAAATGAGAACAGGAGGTATTTTTAATGTTTAATAAAGTTATAGTATATGGTATCGGATTAATTTTTATTTTTCCTGGGCTATCGTTAATGATTGCCCAGGAGGATATAGAAGGCAGTGAAGACCACCCGATGATCTCGCGGTATGAAGGTTCTTATATAACCCATTACCAACAGTTTGCTTACGACCGGCAGGAGCTGGTTACGGGAATAGAGGGTGAAGAATTTGAGAGGACCGCATTTGAAGGTAAGCTTACCCGCATCCGTTATACAGCCCCTGAAGGACGCTCGGAACTTGAGGTGCATCGAAACTATAAATTAGCACTTCAGGATGCCGGTTTTGAAATTATCTATGAATGTATTGGAGATGATGCTCTATGTCATGAGGTAGGTGCAGATGCACCGCTTGGATATGATGGTGTGTTTAGACCGGGTAGTCATCGCCACTACTCACTGGCCAGACTTGCCGATTCCGCGGGTGATATCTATGTAGCGGTGTACACAGCCCGGAGGCATGGTGAAAACCGTTCGATGCTAATAATTTTAGAAGAACAATCGATGGAGACCGGCAAAGTTGAGGTTGACATAGATGCCGAAGCGATAGAAGAAGATATTGATGAGGAAGAGGAGGATGACGCCCGGGAAGACGTAGAAGGAAGCGAAGACCATCCGATGATCTCGCGGTATGAAGGTTCCTACATAACCCACTACCAACAGTTTGCTTACGACCGGCAGGAATTTGTTACTGGAATGGAGGATGAAGAATTTGAGTGGACCGCCTTTGAAGGTAAGGTTACCCGCATCCGTTATACAGCCCCCGAAGGACGCTCGGAACTTGAGGTTCATCGAAATTATCAATTAG
>PWXV01000207.1 GCA_003568415.1 Ignavibacteriales bacterium | reverse complement strand
TTCAACCCTGCAACTGAAATCAAATTCACGATTACAGAAGCAGGTAAAACAACACTTACCATTTATGATATGCTCGGCCGGGAGGTTGAAACATTGGTCAATGAAAATATGCAACCCGGTTCATATACAGTGACCTTTGATGCTTCGAACCTTCCCTCCGGTACCTATCTATATGCATTAGAAGCACAGGGTCAGCGAGAGGTCAAGAAGATGATTTATCTTAAGTGATCATTTACTTCGATACATCACGTATGTACAGGCGTTTTCCTTAAAACGCCTGTACATACAAATTAATTAACCAACCAAACAATAGGAGGTAGCTTATGAGAAAAGCTACTGCTCTAATAATTGCGGCTCTGTTTCTACTTCCGTTGGTATCATCAGCACAGTGGGAATTCGAGCATGGAATGCCGGTGGATTCTACCCATACTGCCAATACCTTTACACACGGCCTTGCAGTGGATGGTGATGGTAATCTATGGTCCCATTCTTTTTTTAATTGGTGGTCGTTGATTGTAGAGGAAGATACAATAGCTGTTTGTCCCCTGTGGGTAATAAATCCTGAAGGAGAGGTAATAGACTCGGTTAAATATGTTATGCTGGCAGATACATTGCAGCCGTTACAAACCGGACGCGGGATGCGGGCAGACCATGAAGGTAATATCCTTGCCGTGTATGGTTCGCATCTATATAGAATAAACTATCAAACCGGTGAGTTAATGGATTTCTATCAACAACCCGAGGGATTGGCGATGACAACTCCGGCTGTTGATGCATTGGGTAATATTTATATTGGAACGGTGCTTGCTGAAGCTCCGGTACGAATACTCAACGCCGATTTCGAAACAATTGATGAAGCAGCGATCCCCCAAACCGGTGTTTCGAGAACCATAAGCGCTACGCAGGATGGATTGACCATATTCTATTTTGCACCGGGTGAAAATGCCGGGTTGAAGTATACACGCGAGACAGAATTCGATCCATGGCCTGAGGTCCCGGATACTATCCTCCACGGGATGTCTATAAGAGCTTCAAAGGTTAACAGAGTTACCGGAAACCTGTGGGTGGATGCCGGTGACGATCGTGAGCCTGCGAATCAATATGAAGGCGTTGAAACAGACTGGTTACATTATGCCTGGTATGAATATGATATAGAAGCGGATGAAGTTATTACAGAAATCAAGTGGTATAACCTTGAGAACAGTTTTTACTCTGCGGGTGTGAGGGTACCTCGTGAAGAAGGTTCCGGTCCTGAACCAAGAGGCGGTCCCGCCTTCAGTCACGACGGTATGACTGGATACTTCGGTCAAATATGGCTCTCACCCGTGCCCCTGGCGCAAAAATGGACCTTTACTGATCCTGTTTCCGTCCGTCCCACCGATCCTACAGTAGCAGATGATTTCATGTTGCATCAGAACTATCCGAACCCATTCAACCCTGCAACCGAGATCAAGTTTACACTGATAGAGGCAGGAAAAACAACTCTGACCGTTTACGATGTGCTCGGTCGGGAGGTTGAGACATTAGTCAATGAAAATATGCAACCCGGTTCATATACGGTGACGTTTGATGCTTCTCATCTACCGTCTGGTACCTATTTGTATGCCCTGGAGTCACAGGGACAACGGATAGTGAAGAAGATGGTATTTCTCAAGTAACCGGAATTCATATCGTGTAGTTATGAGATAATTTACACAAAGGGCATCCTGTTTATACACCGGGTGCCTTTTTATTTATATTTTTTATAACGATGTTTGGAGCGTCTATGCGTGTCTCTACACCTTTGGGTTTTTTTATCATACTTTTCTTGTTGTACCTTCCGACAGCGTTGCTAACACAAGAATCTTTTCATAAGCAAGAATTTCGGGCAGTTTGGCTTACAACGGCCGCACGTTTGGATTGGCCCCCTGATGCATCGAAAGAAGTACAGCAGAATTCACTTCGAAATATTATTCACACCAGCAAAGAAATTGGGTTAAACACGATCGTATTCCAGGCGGTTGCCAGAGGTGATGCAATGTATCAAAGCGAGCGTTTGCCGTGGGCGCCCTGGTTAACCGGGGTACCCGGAAAAGACCCGGGCTGGGATCCGCTTGCATTTGTGATCGAAGAAGCAAAAGCACTCGGCATGGAAGTCCATGCCTGGTATAACGTGTTTCGCGTCGGTGATACGTCAACTCCGATAAGCAGTACCCGGGAGCCGCTCCACGTCGTCTACGCCAACCCCGAGTGGATAAGAACAGTCGAAGGCAGATATAATATTAATCCCGGATATCCCGAAGCCCGCGAATGGGTAATCGGAAATGTACTCGAAATTGTAGAGAACTACGATATCGACGCTATCCATTTCGATTATATCCGGTATGAATCCGGCGGTTTCTCCGATGATTGGCAGCTTATGGCTGAATATAATCCGGAAAACATTGGCAATCTGCACGATTGGCGCCGTTATAATGTCAATGAATTTGTCCGAGATGTGTATCCAGCTATTAAGGAAATGAAACCATGGGTGAAAGTGGGCTCAACCCCGGTAGGACATTACGGTACAGCCGATTACCCCCATTTTTCCGGATATTATCACGCATTTCAGGATAGTCGTCGGTGGCTTAAGGAAGAAGTACACGATTATCTGGCACCACAATTATACTGGGATATCGGGGAAAGTACCGATCCTGCACCGTTTGAATTACTTGCCCATGAATGGATAG
>PWXV01000060.1 GCA_003568415.1 Ignavibacteriales bacterium | reverse complement strand
TCGGTGATACCTTCCATTTTGAGGAAGTATTCACAGGTGGTGGAGGTGGTGCCAGAACCGGTTTCAGCGATTTCTTTGAAGCTTTGTTCGGTGAAGAGTTTCGTAGTGCGCGTGCTCAACCCCGTGGCGGACGGACAGCATCGATGCGTGGACAGGATGTAACTGCTGAAACAACACTCACGCTGGAGGAGGCTTATCACGGGACCTCACGTATTATTCAGATGGATGGAAAGAAAGTACGCGTCAATATAAAACCCGGGATTCAGG
Source organism: Ignavibacteriales bacterium (assembly GCA_003568415.1). Classification (GTDB taxonomy): domain Bacteria; phylum Bacteroidota; class Ignavibacteria; order T3Sed10-11; family T3Sed10-11; genus T3Sed10-11. The sequence goes on along the minus strand of PWXV01000060.1, from coordinate 2,448 downwards.
ATAATCAGACGCTCCGGCTTCCGGGGAAAGGTGCACCCGGAGCAGGGGGTGGACAAGCAGGTGATCTCTATCTCAAAATACGAATAAACCAGCACCCGGTGTATAGTCGAAAAGGCAATGATCTTTACAAAGATGTAAAAGTCGATCTGTACACAGCCGTTTCCGGCGGGAAAATTGAAGTTGATACTTTAAAGGGGAAAGTTAAAGTCGATATTCCAAAGAAGACCCAATCAGGGAAAGTATTACGCTTACCAAAACTCGGTATGCCTGTACATAATAAACCGGGTGAATACGGTGATCTATATGTGAAACTTCATATTCAGATACCCGATGATCTGAACGAAGAGGATTTAAAGAAATTTGAAGAATTAAAGAAGTCGAAATCATAAATAGATGGTGAGGGGTATGACGCTGGTAGAATATAATCCGTTTGAGGAAATCCGATTCAGTGAACGATTTGAGGAAATTATCAGCGAGCAGTGCTGGTTGTATATATCAGAACTGAAACGGCTTCTGGAATGTGAATCGGATGAGATGATACAAAGTGCATTCACGCGTGCCCTGCGGACTATGTTGATTCTTGATATTCCGGTAAGATATCATATTAAAGAAATTTATCGTACAGAGGATGAAGGTGTGTGTGTTGATTATCGTCTCTCATCACTGGCAATATATTTAACCATAATAAATACAGAGCCGGTGAATCCGATCATTGCCCGTGCGCAGCTTTATTTTGTTACGCCCTGATCTCCAGCTGATTTAATTCTTCAACTATCCTATCTATCTGGACTTCAGAAAATCCTTTCTCCCGGGCGGCGTTTTCGAGTGTGTCCCAAATTGGTTCACCACATACGATACAGCGTATGCCGTTTTCCATAAGATAACTAACCGAATCGGGTATCCGTTCTACTAATTCTTCTATTGTGATATTGCCGGTGATCATTGAAAACCTTTATGTTTTTATACTTTACCAATCCTTTACATGTTAGATGCACAAAAGAGTGAAAAAGGTTCAATGTGTAGAGAGATTCGGTAACGGTAATATAAATAGAAGATATAGAAAGTAGTCCGGCCGGGATGACCGGCCGGACTTTTACGATTTTACTGCAGAGGAAATGCCAGAAAGATATTTCGATTATCCCGTGTCACATTTAACAATATCGAGTCGCCGCGCTGCATACCGCGAACATTTTCGTAGAATTGACTCTGGTTCTCAACTTGTTGACGATTAACATGGGTAATTAAATCACCCTCGCGTAAACCTTGCCGTGCTGCCATAGAGTTTCGTCTGACCTCGCTTACAACAACTCCCGGCCTGGTTCTATCAAGTCCGTAGCGTTGTGCATTCTCATCGGTAAGATTCGTTATACGAAAACCGAGTAATTCATCAATTTCCTCATCAGGTTCTACTGCAGCAATTTCGTCGGTTTCAAGCCTGCCGAGTGTTGCCTCAAGGGTTTGTTCTTCACCGTCACGTATAATTGTTAATGTTATGTTGCTGTCGGGTGCACGGGAAGCAACTTCGTTACGCAATTGTGAAGTACTAAGGATTTGTTTGCCGTTTAATTTTATTATGACGTCGCCTTGCTGTAAGCCAGCCTGTTCAGCAGGACTATCTTCCTGAACATCGGAGACGAGGGCTCCTTCACTAACAGGTAACTCCATTGCTTGAGCCAATATATCATCCACATCCTGAATGATTACACCAAGCCAACCGCGGATTACTTCACCATGGGCGAGGAGAGATTCCATTACCATACGAGCCATATTAACCGGTACTGCAAAGCCGATTCCCTGAAAGCCACCTGTCCGTGTGGCAATTGCCGAGTTAATACCGATCAACTCTCCGTTCATATTTACCAGAGCACCGCCGGAGTTACCCGGATTAATTGCCGCATCGGTTTGAATGAAGTCTTCATATTCTGCAAGACCGACTCCTGTACGTCCCTTTGCACTTACAATACCGCTGGTAACGGAATGGGCAAGTTCGGGACTTAACGGACTTCCGATTGCCAGCACCCATTCACCGATTTCAATAGTATCACTATCACCAAGAGGAATTGCCGGCAGATCATCTGCATCAACTTTGAGAATGGCAATATCTGTTTGAGGATCCGAACCCACAACCTCTGCAGGAAATGTTCTTCTATCGATCAGACGGACACGAATAGTGTCCGCATTTTCTATAACGTGGTTATTTGTAATGATGTAACCATCTTTACCGACGATCACCCCGGATCCCAATCCGGACCGTCTATACTCACGTTCCTCGGGCTGTTCGCGCGGTTGCCGTCTACCGAAAAAGTCCTCGAAGAAGTCATCAAAAGGACCGCGGAAAAACGGAAACATACGATCTTGACGGACACGGTATACACGTTCGGTAAATACAGTGACAACAGAAGGATTCACCGATTTTGCGAGATCGACAAATGCCTTATTGAGATCGTC
>PWXV01000119.1 GCA_003568415.1 Ignavibacteriales bacterium | reverse complement strand
CCATTAATATGTGTCAGTTTAAGAGAAGGCGATATACTTTCAATATCAACCAATCTTAAAAAATTGAAATAAAGAGTCCAGTCATCATTAAGGACCTTATCGCTCTGATTGACAAGTACCAGCCCGGAGCTGGAACGATTTCCTTCCAGATAATTTGATTTAACCTCCCACCGCAAGATGAAATCATTATCGGCAGGATCTTCCGGTGTAATATCACACGCAACAAGCATACATACCAGTATAATAATCAATACACCTATGATTTCGATGTTCATAGCAAGTACTCCTATCAAATATTATATTTTAATAAAAATCTTCTTTTTATACAGAATCAGCATGATTAGATAGTGGATAATAACATATACAATTGCAAAAGCAACTGAGCCGTTCATATATCCGAAAACCGGTACAAATACCGTATCATATAAATACGCTCTTACAGTTATTTGGCTCCCGTCCGCCATCGTTATATTCACAATATCAAGCACACGTACTAACAAAATTGATAATGCATAAACGGTAATAGCATTCACACCAAATACAACGAATGGTTGCGTGAACTTTTTGTAACCTTTGATGTCGATAAAGTAATAGCAGAATGCAAGACAGGTGACTGCCAATCCACCCTGAAAGACCGCGTAGGAACTTGTCCAGATATTCTTATTAATCGGAAGCCATCCGCCCCAGACTGCTCCGATAAACATTGCGGCATTTCCGGCAATCAACATCCACATAGTTTTTTCAACGGGTGTCAATTTGCTTCGGATTAAATGTCCGGTGAGCACTCCAAATAATGTGGTGGATATCGCCGGCAACGTGCTCCACAATCCCTCCGGATCCCACGTTTCCGTTACAGCCCACATATGTCCGCTCAGAACGAGACTGTCAACATATGCTGCAAAGTTTTTTCCGATCTCGTATACACCTGCACCAACTCCGGGTACGGGATAAAATTCCATAAAAGCCCAATATATAAATAAAAGGACCACACTCCACAATGCTTGCCATCGTATACCGCCTGTTAGAAATATAATAGAAGCAAAGAGATAACAGATGGCAATTCTCTGCAATACTCCCAATATCCTTATGCTTGAAAAATCGTAATAAGGGAAGCCGTTCAGGAACAATCCGATGGCGAAGATTATCAGCGAACGTTTTACAACTTTTACGTACAGATCTTTTTTCGGTGCACCGGATTCGATTCTTTTTGAAAATGCAAAAACAATTGCAACACCGACAATAAACAGAAAAAAGGGGAAAATGACATCGGCAAATGTCCATCCATGCCACTGAGCATGACCGAGCTGCTTATATACATAGCTCCAGCTTCCCGGCGTATTAACCAGAATCATTCCTGCAATTGTCGCCCCGCGGAATACATCGAGTGAAAGTAATCGATTTGGTTGTTCTATCATTATATTTACCTTTCGTTAGCAATAGTAACTATGGAGTGATAGCGGATCGGAGTTCTTTATAGAGCACACCCAGAAGAGTTTCGTTTACATCGTGGCTGTGCTCCCAGTACATAGCACCGGTTAAACCCTGTTCCTTTATAAAATCCGCTTTGTACCTGAGGGATTCTTCATCATCATACGTAATAAATGTGCACTCCGCCTCATTCCAGAGATAGGGTGCTCTGGCATCGTCGTCCCAGTATCGAACAAAACCGCTCCTGTTAATATAGTCAACGACAATATCGGAAAATGAAGTACCCGGTAAATCGGTTTCGTATGGCTGGTAGAGACCGTTATTAACCGGCGCCACACCGCTCCATCCTCTTCCGTAAAAGGCGACTCCTAAGACTAACTTCTCCACCGGTATTCCTGCTTCAAGATGATGCTGGACTGCTTTTAAAGCTGACATACCCGAGGGATCTTCTGCAGATTCGTAGAGATTGGTATGGTGTCCGGTTGTGGGTGTCCAGCTGCCGTGGAAGTCGTATGCCATGATATTGATAAAGTCAAGATACTTATGTGCTTTATCCATTTCGGTATTTTCCTGATATGCTTCGTTCGCACCGGTTGCAATTGTCAACTGGTACCTGTCCAACCCTTCTCTGCCTTCTTCATCGCTCATCTTTTCAAGTTTTCTTCTCACGTCACGCAACAGAAGCGTAAAGTTTTGTTTGTCTTCTGGTCGGTAGACGTTTCCGGCACCTATTTGACCGGGATACTCCCAATCAATGTCAATTCCGTCCAGATTATGTTCTCTGATCATATCCGCAATGCTCTGTGCAAATTGCTGTCTGTATTCAGTTGTCAAAGCGGCATCGGAGAAATTACCCGACCATGACCATCCTCCGACTGATACTAATATTTTCAGTTCGGGATTAACTTCTTTCAGTGCATTCAGTCTTGACAGATGAGAAGCATCATACGGCATCTGGAGCACCGCCCGATTATCCTCTACATTGGCAAATGCATAATTTATGTGCGTCAATTTTGTCGCGTCGATGTTTTCAATATCCGGCTCTGTCCAACCGGCAACATAACCGATTATTTTCATGCGGAGACCTTCATCATCAATTATTACATCGTCTGTAGTAGGAGGCACAGTACAAGAGATAAACACAATCAGAAAAGGAATAACGAGCAACAACGGACAAGCAGTTTTTAACATATTATTCGAACAATTCATCTGCATGTAACCTCCTCAAGTATTTCTTTTGCCCATTCGACATATTCAGGACGTTCCACGAATTGGTATGCGGCGAATATTCGTAAACCGATTATCTTTCCGGCATTTAACATCTCGACATAATGACCCAAAAGAAAGCGGAACTCCTCTTCAGTCAGCCAACGTCCGCCATCCATTCCCGCTCTTAAATATAAACCTGCCATAACCGGTCGATCGGGATGATGTGCAAGTCCGGCAGCCAGATGTTCGGGGCCGTTAGCAATGAGTACGGGATCGTTCCCCCATAAGTTGAGAATTACTGCATCTATATCGAAATCAAAAGTGTGTCTGCCCTGGTCCCGGTGAGGATAGTGCGGTACCCAGAGTTTGATATCCGGATTAATCTCTTTTGCGGCAGCAATTATCTCCCGCCACTGTTCTTCTGTCCGGTATCCGTCTTCAATCTCGTCGTAGAAATCGTTCAGGTACATACCGGATATTCCTTCATGTTCAAGCGAAAGCGATGCAATCCAGCGTGCATGATCCAGCGACATTTCATGGGTCCACCCCCACGCAGCCCGGTTCACCTTCGCCTGCACATATTTAACTCCCGAAATTTGAAGAAGCTTGTAGATATGAGTTTCTTCCCATTCCTGGCCGTGATACGGTTCATCGTTCGACCATATATGGTTGACACCGAGTTCTTCTACGAGCCTGGCGACATCACCGGTTTCAACAAGATCTCTCCGGTGGTTCCACATTGATATAAGACATCCCATCTCATTCGCCGGAGATTCTTCAATTAATTCTTTGTTACCTGTTGTAGTATATCGGACTGCATCCAATTCACCACCTAATAACTGTGCTGATGTATTTATTATTCCTGTGATTGAAATGAATAATACGAAGCAAATCACGAGATAGATATTCCGGTTCAGTTTCATATATTGTCCCTTTATCTTGATATGATTATTCATTTAGTCTTAATCCATAAATCAAAGATTTCACACCGGTTCCCATTCCCCACATATCGCCATCTAATTGTCTCAATAATACGAAATTGTTTTTTTCATAGAATGGAACAGCTTTTTTGTTCTCGGAGCTGGTACCCAAATGAATTCCCGCAACATTCTTTTCACGTAACGCTGACATAAATGAGTCTAAAAGTTGTTGTCCTATTCCCCGTCCCTGATATCCCGGCAGTACGTTCATGTGTAAGTGAGCAGGATACGTATCGAGTAATGTATCATCCAACACTGATTCATTGTTCGGTTTTGAAAATCTTTTGATATTCCGGAAAGAGGTAATTGAGTACCACCACGTAAATAAATACATTCTCAGAAGCATTTTCGGATACATAGTCTTTAAAAAATCTGCTTCCTGCTTTTTGGTATCATCGGTGCCGATAATATAACCGGCGACTTTATTGTTCTCTTTATAGACAAAACAGTAGTCCGGTTGGAAGTGGGTATAGTGAAGCACAAATCTCATTGCAAAGAGTTTTTTATCTTTGAATAAGTTAAACATTGATAGATCTTCACCATAAAAACCCGTTTTGTAACAAATTTCGATAATATCGGTTTTGTATTTTTCTTTATATTGTTCTATCATTTACCCAATTTCATTATATATTTGTTAAAACTCATCATCTATACTAACCGAGTCTATGAGTTTCCACAACTCTGTTTTATATACAGTGCGAGCTTCACCTGTGCGCGTAAAGTAATCGCTGAGTTCATCATCGGTGAGGTCAGGGTGTGCAATACGGGCAAGCTCCATTCCGACCGGTTGTCTCAGATCGCCAAGTTCGTCATAATAATCAATCGTACTGTAGGTATAGTACCTGACATCGCCTTCCGGATAGAGCAAGGTATACATAGCCCAACTATTCAATATCTCTCTATCAATACGTAATTCGTGAATACGTCCCCAGAAACCAAATTCCAGATCGGCGTGTTCACCGCTGCCGTCTCTTGCATCGAAGAAATTAATGGTGGCATATTTACCGCCCGGCATCGTTGCGCCTTCCGGGAGAATTGCGCCATTAACCTGCCAGATTTCTGTGCGCACGATATTTCGAGTTACCTTTGTACGTTTGATAATTTCTTCGGGATCATCGGAAGGATAAACATTCGCTATGATTTCATCCAGGCGATAATTGTCTAATTTTCCGAAATCATCAAAAATCGTTGTAACAACATAGTTGTAGGATGCATCCGGTCCGCCGGCAAACACATGATACAATCCCCGATACAATAGTATACCCTGCCGAAGACGCTCTTTGTGTATGGGTTTCCATAATTCATGTTCAATTTTTAGAAAGGAATCATTTTCGTCAATTATACCTCTTGTATCTATATAATCGACTCTCATATACTTCGGCTCATCTGTTTGCGCACCAACCGGTAAAACCAATAGACCTGATACGATTATACCTATCACACATTTCAATAAAAAGTAGTTTCTAATTTTATACAATCTCATAATACTAAACTCCTAACTATTCGAATTTAATTGAGGTATATCATTCTTTTTGAATGAACATAATCACCGGCAGTAATAGTGTATATATATACCCCGCTCGGCAGGTTCTCGGGGTTCCAAACGACTCTGTGTATACCGGGTTTCATAATATCATCAACAAGTACCTCAATCAATCTGCCCAAAATATCATAAACGGTTATAACGGCAGCTGATTGTTCTGGAATATGAAATTCTATAGTTGTTGATGGATTAAATGGATTCGGGAAATTTTGTTCCAGTGAAAAAATATCGGGTATTTTATAGGGTTCATCTACAGAGGTAATATATTTCTCCCTGATTTTCTCCCGAATCCACAAGCCGGCTTCTTTTAAATTATCTTCCGTCCACGGTCCGGCCGGACAGGTACCAACCTTCCAGACTGCACCCGATCGCCAATCGTGTGAGTAATTCCAGTTGGTCCAGCTAATTTTAAACTCGTCCATAATATCGAAGTATGCCTGAGTGCTTACAAAGTTGTTGTTTCCGTCACCTGTGTAGGTCTGTGTACCAAACTCGCTAACAAAGATGGGAAGCCGTTCGGCTGCCCATTGCAATGCATTCCGATATGCCTGACCGTGAGAAGCCGCATAGAAATGGAACGTATACATGATATTGTCATCTATCGTAACCGGGTTGTTGTATATCTCCTGCGGACCGTTACCCTGTGATATACCCAATGACGACCAACCGGGAGTGCCAACCAATATTACCGCATCTTCATCGTACTTTCGGATTACAGGAATGATCGAATCTGCATACTCCACCACCCGCTCCCAAGAAACATTGTTCGGTTCGTTTGCAATCTCATAAATTATATTGGTTTTCTCATAATGTTCACTTGCAATATCCGTGAAAAACGTTTTCGCTCTTTCGAGATTATACATCGGATCGCCGGGTGAGAGCTGATGCCAATCGATTATGGCGTACATACCTCGTTCGGTCACCTCTTCAATGATTGTATTCACCTGTGCGGTAAATCCTTCGGGATCGGTCTCATAACCGCCTTCCTGCACATAGAGGGATATTCGCAAAACATCCGCACCCCAATCGTAATACAGCGCATCGAGCGATGCATCGGTGACGCAATTATTCCATCCGTACCATTGCAGTCCGTGCGTACTCATACCTCTGAGTTGTACCGGTTTATTATTTTGATCGCAGAGGAACGTGCCGCAAACGTTTAACTTACCATGCACTTCAGCAGGTGGGTCTCTTTCTATTGGCTCTTCATCTACAGGAATACTGCTATGTACAATTCTCTCTGCGTACATATCAATTTGTCCGGCTGAATCTCCATTCGGGAAAATCACAATTAAGATCAGAAATATGGGATAGAATGAATGTTTAATCATAATGAGACCGGCAAATAGTTCATATTAGTTGCGCACAGATGTGATAAGTCCGCGCAGTATTCCGGACTGGAAAGTAAAACATCTGTATTTATTCAGATTGGCTACTATTTTATGAGCAAACGATATATGGATACACATGTTTGCTAAAAAAATGGGGAGAGAGTTTTCACTCTCTCCCCAATCTAACTTTACAAATGATCCCTTATTTCAAGAACATCATTTTCTTAACTTCCGTATAATCACCTGCCGTGAGACGATAGAAGTACACACCGCTCGCGAGATGCGACGCATCAAACACCGCATGATATGTTCCGGGCATTTGCTCTTCATTCACGAGTGTTTGTACCTCCTGACCCAGTATGTTGTATATTTTCAACACAACTTTTTCAGTTTTTGGAATATTATACTGAATGGTCGTTGAGGGGTTAAACGGATTCGGGAAATTTTGTTCAAGAACAAAACCGTCCGGCAGCTCGTCACGAATCCGAACCGATACGATCATTTCCTGATATACGTGCATCGCATCTATATTAACCTGACTTCCGTTTAAGGTTATCGTGTATGGGGCACCGCTCAATTCGACCAGATCAGTAAATGTCACGAGCCGGGTACCCTCTTCATTGCTATCAAAATAAACGGGAATGGAAATACCGTCTACTAAAAGCTCTCCTTCTACAGGATCACCGGTATTTTGATATTCAAATGCAAACATATATATACCCTGATCCGGGGTAGTTATATTCCAACTGATGCTTCCATCATCACCCATATTAACAAATGTGAAATAATTGGGAGTATACGGAGCATCCACGGCAACCAGACTTAAGTCTTCAAGGACTGTGGCTTCGGTGATCATTAACTCAACCACAGGCTCACTACTGCCTGCCGGCAGTACCTGCAGCCCGGCATAATTCATCCACCCCCAACTAAAATCTATCACCACGCTATTCTCTCCGGCAGGTAATGTTAAGGCACCCTTACTGTCTTCATGTAAAATATCCTCCGTCACCAATGTCCATGTCCACTCATTATTCGGCCATCTATCCTGATGCCAGACGAACGATCCCCAACCTAAATCATCCACAACACTCGAATCGTTAACAAAGAGAAAGTTTCCTCTATTTTCACCTCCCAACATATGTACCCAAAAATTCAAGTCGTATTGCCCCTCTTCCTCCAATTCGAAATCCCACTGTATGAAGCCGTCTCCTGCCATATATGCATAGTGCGTTGGATCGTCATTATGTTGAACTCCTTCAACAATTAACTCTTCTGCATCCCCTCCCAAGGTACCTCGAAAACCATAATCGCTGTGGATAGCTATATGTTCTACAGGCGGACTTACCATATCATGAAGATCTTCAATATATTGATCCTTGTTAGCTTCAAAATCCGCTTTCGCATCGGGAAACCAGTTAAGGTCACCAAGCGGGAGCCCATCGGTGCCTGCCGTCATAAGTGCTTGATCCGTATATGAGAAATCTTCAGGCAAAGGCCACACGATACTTACATTGGGGTCCACTTCAGGTAATCCCCAGAAATAGGGTTCACCATCAATACCTCTCACGCGGGCATCCTGTATAGCAGTCCACATTTTGTCGATGAAATCTTCATCAACGGGATACATTCCGAAGTCCGGTCTCTGGTCAAGCCATAATGTGTCCTTCGCAATTATATCATCATATTCATCAAAACAGTCTTCCGCCACCGAGGGAGTCAACCACCACGATCCTACTATATCGTCCTGTGCATATAAATCCTCGAATTTCGGGTCAAGCCAGGCGGCATTATTAGCCAATAACACTCTTCTTCCGAATTCAGGGCCGTATCTCGCCGGCAATGCCCCGAGCGTGAAAATTCCCAAATGGGTATTTCTCGGTTCGTCAATCAACCATTCATCTATTTGCCATTGTTCTTCACCATGCCACCTTGTGTTAATAAGCAGATTGTTCGTAATGAACGCATCTCTCCACCACGTGGTTGACAGAAACTGACGACCTACGTTTATCACTGTGTTATGATTGAACCGGACATACGCAGCAGCTCCGTCGGATATCTGAAGTACGTTATAACCTACATTGAAAAATGTATTGTTCTCGACGATAACTGTATCCTGGTCCTGCCACGTATTTATACCACGTCCCCACCATTGCGATGCATGCGGGTCGGGTACTAAGTTTCTGAATATACAATTTGTGAAAATGATTGTATTGTGAGCGCCGCCTTCCCATGCGGGAATTGCAAAATTACTGCGCTCGAAAACGACGTTGTTGAATACATGGCGCGAGTTGCTTCCGTCAATCTGAATCGGTTCATAATGTGTCTGGTCGCCGGTATCATCATTACCGAGGATATAGAGGTTTTCAAGCGTCAAATCCGAGTATACCATCATCATTTTATCATCCACAGTAAGATCGGCTCTTCTCCATATTTGAATGATAGGAGGTTGGTCAAAGAATCTGTATTCTCCGTCCAAATCTCCAACGATGTGCAGCGGAAAATCCGCTTCAATTCTTTCGGTGTTCGGATAGAACCCGCCCCATTCCAACCTGTATACACGCCCTTCCGGAGGTTTCTCCGTGTCCTCTAATCTATCGTCTTCGATAGTCATTAAAAGAGAGTTTACTATAACCTCCTCGTTTACCTCATCCCACCACGGAACGTCAAGGGTGTCGCCTTCCTGTGCAACTACCTGTACCGTGAAGAACATGGCGCATACAAAGAAAGTAATCGCCATAAATCGGTAATTTAACTTGTAAATGCTTTTCATAGTATATCCTCCTGTAATCAGTTATGGAGTAATTGCTCTTGCAAGAGCATAATTAAATTATTATGCTTTAAAAACCGTACCGCACACCTAAATCCATGGTAAACCCGTAGTATTCAGTATACGTTGGATGTATAAAGGCATCTCCTCTGAAACTTCTATCGGGTCTGTTATTCAGATTATTGAAGTGGGCAAATATCTGAAGTCCTCGGCCAACCCGCTGTTGAAGCGTCAGGTCCCATCGCTCATAGTCGCCTGAAAACTGGTCCAAGACAGGTTCTCTATCAATAAAAGTAACCACATCGGTCTGATATAAATAAGAGAGACGAACAGAAAATCCCCGGTAATCATAACCGATTGTCGCATTGAGAATTCGTGCCGGCTGATCCGGCATACGTGTCTTTCTTGTATAAGGAATTAATTCATATTCATATCCGACGGGCGGTCGTACCAGATGCCTTTCCAGTGTATATAACTGTTTTTTCATTTCCGACCAGATACGAGAGTAATTTATATTTAATACCAATCCCGTAAGAGGAGACGGCAAATACCAGAAGTTAGTCTGCCAGTCTAATTCAAAACCTTCGTATTGAGCCGGATAGGGATTATTCATGTATGTAAAAACTCGAGGCATTGTTCTCTCGTACCACTCATCAGGAATGTTATGTCCCGGAAGAGGACGAACTCCCTCCCCATCAATGGTGAGTTCATCCCGAACCAAAAAGTACTCAGTCATAAAAATAAGATCATCGATATCTTTGGTAAAACCGGCAACGCTGAACAGACCCAGGTGTCTCTGATATATAGAAACTACGGCATCGTAATTTGTCGAATGAGAGGGTTTGAGCAAAGCATTTGCTGCATTAATATATGTATGGTAATAATTAGCCCTGGTTATTGGTGCATATTGAATATAGTCGGGCCGTGTCAGTGTTTCGGTTCTCGCAAGACGAATTTGCAGCCATTCGGCAGGTTGTCCTATAATGTGCACCATTGGAAGCCAGAAATCATTCTCACGAGTGTTCGTTACCTCTTGAAAACCCATAGGTTCTAATTGGTGTTCACCCGAGGTCATCTCTCTGAATCGCTGGCCGTCATATTCAGAGTAATCCCTTTCCCACCGGACACCGGATAAAATTTTGAGATACCTGCCGATATCGAAATCACCCATGAAATAACCTGCCTGGTAGCGCTCTACACCTTCATAATCACGTCCGAATGATCCGACACCATATTTTTGCCAGACACCGCGGGGACCTGGTTCAAAGCTGCTGAAAAAATCCATCAGTTCGTTCATCATATCCAAATCAAGAACATACCCGAGCGGGTATTGTCCGTCGAGGAAATCGTCGCGGGTGTAGTCGCTTAGAAATCCCGATACAGGTAATCCCCCCTCTGTAGCTACAATTTCCTCAACACCCCATTCAGGAAATGCTTCGTCAACGAGGCCAAGATGATCTACTGCACCACCGTACGAAAGTCCATAACGACCGTGCTGCTCTTCATCGTTTGTTCTGTTTAACCACCGAAGCTTTCCACCCGTTTTCACAGAACCGCTTATCTGTCTGCTTAAACGGATCGGCATCTCAATATTGAACTGCGTCATGGTTTGATTTTCTCTACGTTCTGTATCATATAGGTTTAATCCCAATAACAGAGTTTTTTCCTCAATCGGTATTCTTTGTGGCATAATTTCAGTCGGATGCGTTTCAGAAGTAACAAAAAAGCCTTCTTCAAATCGAGCACCGGTTTCTCTGAATGTCCAAACACGATTATCTGGTTGGTTAGTACGTGACCCTGTCCCCGCCAAACTGACATCGTACTGGATCCAACCGAAATCTTGTTCCAAACCCAATGAACCGGTAAAAATTGAAGTGGTTCCACCACGGGATTCGAGATCGTAATGGTGACGCAGGTCAGATATACCCAAACGGTTTACGTTATGTACCCCATCCCATGCAAGATGGCTATAGAAGGTATTAGCCGTCAGCTTGCCATATGGCAATCGATAATCCAAAAATAATGATGCCCCGCTTCGTCCCCGCTCAACGTTCTCTTCCCTCAGATTGAGTGAACTAATCACAATTTCTGTTTCACCAGTGCGTGGATCGGTTACTTGCCTATAATCGCCGGAGAATTTATCGGCGCTCCGGTCATATTCGTCGATATTGAAGTTTCCAATAACGCCAAGACGATTCCTGTAGAACCTGCCACTTAAACTGCCCGAAATATTATAGTTTCCGTAATAGTCCTGAAGGCGATTATATCCTCCCTGCATTGAGAAGTTTACCTGAAAGTCTTCCGGAGCTTCTCTCAGCTTTAAATCCACAGTACCGCCCAGAACATCGGCATCCTGATCCGGCGTAATTGCCTTCATCAATTCAATCCCTTCAAGCATGTTGGAGGATATGAGAGAAAGATCCACACTCCTATCATCGGCTCCAGTTGCAGGAAGCCGGACACCATTTACGCTAATGACATTGTATTTTGGAGATAATCCGCGAATAGTAATTTTCGTTGCTTCCCCACCCGTACGCTGGATAGAGACTCCCGGCAATCGCCCGATTGATTCCGCTGCTGTTACATCGGGTAACTCCCGTATACGATCGGCCGAAACTATATTGGTTATCCCTCTGGAAGCAAGTTGCCGGCTAATGGCATCGAGCTGTCCTCTTGCCTGGGCGGTTATTGTCACCTCATCGATCAACACTCCCATCCATTCCAGTTCAATATCCAGCTTATGTGTTTCACCTCCTCTGACTGTGATGCGGATATCATCCACTCTCTGATATCCAAGATATGATGCAACAACGATGTACTCACCGGCAGGCACACGGCGAATTGTAAATTCACCTTCAGTATTTG
>PWXV01000174.1 GCA_003568415.1 Ignavibacteriales bacterium | reverse complement strand
TACCTGCCAGGAATAAATCAACAATTGTCAGATCAATAATTCTTTTTCCGAGCACGGTCAGGGCACGAATGTCGTTTTCTGCTTCCAGAACCTCATATCCTTCCCGTTTTAACATAAACGCAATGCCGCGACGCATAGCAAAATCATCGTCTATTACCAGGATTGTTTTCATTTGTAATTTCATTACCTGTATGTATCGATTTGTTTATACATAATTGTACAGACAAAATGTGTGCCCAATGTGTTAAAAATTTCACATTGCTCCATAAGTATCTGTTATTTATAAATTTATTGATAATGACAGAAGAGAAGAAATGAGAATATACCGGTGTTATTCGGATAGATTTCAACAGAGTATACCAGTATAATAGCTTACTGAAGACTTACTATATTGAAATATCAGGAGTTACGAGTTGTTCGGATTAATTGTCACAAAGTGTGGTGTTGATTCCGTTTTTACCCGCGGTTTTTGTTATCCGGAGTTAATCAGCAGGATGCTATTTAGTTCTCGTTTAAAAACAGGAATTTACACCTTACCGACTTATCGGGACAGCAAATGACATGTTTTGTGCAAGCCCGCACGACACCTCATCCCCCGTCCCCTTCTCCGCGCATGCGGAGAAGGGGAGTCAGGAGAGTTACAATTTTCTATTAATGTAGTTACTGTGATAAATTATTCTGAGTTGTCGGAATTATAATAAACTCGAGTGACACATTTGTCAGGGTGAGTCCCGACGAGTCGGAAAAGCCTGACTTTTTCAGTAAGAACTACTTTATACCATACCGTTTGATCTTCCGGCTCAATGTATCCCGTCTCTCACCCAGTATGCGTGCAACCTCGGAAATATTCCAGTGATGTTCATTCAATTTCTGCGAAATAATATGTTTCTCATATTCACGCATAGCATCTTTCAATGATCGAAAAGATTCGGGGAATGAATCAAAATCCAAACCGTCTGAATTCGTACGGATTTCAGCCGGCAAATCATCCACAGTTATAGTATCGTGCGCAACTGTAACCGCCAGCCGTTCGATTACATTCTCGAGTTCACGGACATTACCCGGCCAATCATATGCTTCAAGCCGTTCAAGAGCATCTGTAGAGAAACGAAGTGTGCGGCCTTTATCCCTATCGATTCTTTCAACAATGTGATTAACCAGCAAACGTATATCGTCTTTGCGAACTCGTAATGGAGGAATGTAAAGCGGTATGACATTTAATCGGTAGAATAAATCTTCCCTGAAACGACCATTAGCAACTTCTTCTTCCAGTTTCTTATTCGTCGCTGCAATGATCCTGACATCCACGGTAATCGGTGTGTTCCCTCCGAGCCGTTCAAAGGTATGGTCCTGTGTGAAGCGAAGCAATTCAACCTGGACTTTCGGACTTATCTCACCGATCTCATCGATAAAAATCGTGCCGCCGTTTGCGATCTCAAACTTACCGGGCTTATTCCGGATGGCACCGGTAAATGCTCCCTTTTCATAGCCGAATAGTTCGCTCTCCAGGAGATGTTCCGGCAAAGTAGCACAGTTTACAACAACAAACGGATGATCTTTTCTCGAACCATTATAATGAATAGCACGGGCTATCAACTCCTTCCCGGTACCACTTTC
Organism: Ignavibacteriales bacterium; assembly: GCA_003568415.1. Classification (GTDB taxonomy): domain Bacteria; phylum Bacteroidota; class Ignavibacteria; order T3Sed10-11; family T3Sed10-11; genus T3Sed10-11. The sequence continues at coordinate 1,099 of PWXV01000174.1, read as the reverse complement.
ACCCTGAATCAATACGGTCGTGTCAGGATCATCTACCACGCGGGATACGAGATTCAATAAATCCCTGATTCCTTTACTATTACCGACAAACTGGTTGAAGTTATATCTCTCGTCCACCTCACGGCGCAGACGGTGATAATCCTCTATGAGTTGACTGTGTGCCTCGCGTAATCTCTTCTGTTCAAGTAGTTTTCTGACCCTGAACTTAATCTCATCCATGGTAAAACCTTTTTCAAGAAAATCATCGGCTCCGGATTTGATCGCCTCCACTGCAAGGTTGGTGGAGCCATGTGCAGTAATGATTATGACTGAGGCATCTTTTTTTATCTCTTTACTCGCTTTGAGGATCTCAAATCCGTCACGTTCATCGGGAACAAACAAGTCAAGTACGACAATATCGGGTTCCTCCTCTTCAATTAGAGGAAGTGCGGTTCGTTTCGAATCTGCTTCCATAACATCATAATCATCACCACGAAATGATAGTACGAGAGCTTTGCGGAGAGATGGTTCATCGTCTATGATAAGTATTTTAGCCATTGTGTTTTTTCTGCATTGGTATTTCTACAATAAAATGTGTACCTATGTTGACCTCACTTTTAACAGTCACGGTGCCGCCATGATTGTGTATGGTCTGCCGGACTAACGACAACCCCAGCCCGGGACCGTCCGGTTTCGTCGAATAAAAAGGATCAAAAATCTTATCCAATGCTTCAGGTTGAATTCCAACCCCATTATCCGCTACTTCGATATTAATTGTTTCATTCAGGCGGTATATCCTGAATATAATATGGCACTCTGAGGTTGATACTTTCTGTCTGCATGCGTCGAGCGCATTTGCAACCAAGTTGCTCATTACCCGTTTAATTTGTATTACATCTATTTCAACGGACGGCAGATCGCTTGTAAACTCTGTTTTTATTTCAATATCATCATATTGAAAATCCTTAAGTATATCTTCAGCCAGGTGTGCGAGGCTGGCTTTTTCAAAATTGGGTTCGGTGAGACGCGCAAAATCCAATGATTGATTGATAAATGTCGAAAGGTTATCGACCGATTGTGCAATTGTATCGGCTATTTCCCTCTCGGGTTCCGAGGTACC